>DASVDQ010000100.1 GCA_036381035.1 Trueperaceae bacterium
GGGCAGGCCGCCCACGCCCAACGCCAGGTCCACCGACAGGCTGCCGGTGCTGATCACCCCCGCGCCCAGCACCTGCGCGGGCTCCGCCCCCAGACGCATGATCGCGCCCTTACCGAACTGCCTCTCGATCTGAGAGACGGCCATGTTGAGAGCCTGCGCCTTGTCCTTGTCCACGACGTGACCTCCGCCCCTTGAGCGACTCTCGGGCCGCCTCAAAGTTACCTAAAATAATAAGGGTCGAGGGCCGTAGGGCGCAACGGCATCTGGACGAGGACCGGCCGGCCGGCGCCTAGCCCCGGTGGGTCGAGCGCCGGTCCGCGGCGGGCCCGGCGGGCGTCCCGGCTCGCGGCGAGCTTGCTCGCCGCGCAGGCCCCCGCTAGGTCAGCAGCGCCTCGCGCACGGCGGCCAGGACCCGCGCGGCGTCGGGCCTGTAGTGGTGCTCCACCGAGGTGAAGGGCGGGTAGGGGGCGTCCCAGCCGGCCACGCGCGCCACCGGCGCCAGCAGGTGGAAGAGCGCGCCCTCGGCGATGCGCGCGGCGACCTCCGCCCCGAACCCCCCGGTGCGGGCGGCCTCGTGGACCACCACGGCGCGTCCGGTCTTGCGCACCGAGGCCAGCACGGTCTCCTCGTCGAGAGGCACCAGCGTCTCGAGGTCGACGACCTCGAGCTCCACGCCCTCGCGCGCGGCGACGTCGGCCGCCTGCAGGCAGACCTCGACCATGCCGCCCCAGCACACGAGAGTGAGCGCGTCGCCCTCGCGCGCCACGCGCGCCCTGCCCAGCTCGAGGCGGTACGGTTCGGCCGGCACGGCCTCGCGGCTCGAGCGGTAGAGCTTGATCGCCTCGAGGAAGAACACGGGGTCGGGGTCGTCGATCGCGGCGAGCAGCAGCCCCTTGGCCCTGGCGGGCGACGACGGCACGACGACCTTCACGCCGGGCGCGTGGGCGAGCAGCGCCTCGGGGGAGTCGGCGTGCTGCTCCGGCGTGTGCACGCCGCCGCCGTAGGCCGCGCGCACGACGAGGGGCACCGTGTAGCGCCCCCGCGTCCTGTGCCGGTAGCGGCCGACGTGCGAGAGGACCTGGTCGAGCGCCGGGTAGAGGAAGCCGGCGAACTGCACCTCGGCCACGGGACGCATGCCCGCCAGCGCCAGGCCGACGGCGTAGCCGACGATGCCGGACTCGGCCAGGGGCGTGTCGTACACGCGCTCCGCGCCGTGCTTGGCCTGCAGGCCGTCGGTGGCCCTGAACACGCCGCCCATGACGCCGACGTCCTCGCCGAACACCACCACGCGCTCGTCCTGGGCCAGGGCCTGGTCGAGCGCCTGGTTGATGGCCTGGACCATCGTCAGGTGGGCGGTCGCGGCCCCCGTCGCCACGCCCTCAGCCGCCACGCAGGGCCTCCCACGCCCGCCGCTGGTCGGGTCCCGGCTCGGCGTACACCTGCTCGACTATCGACTCGGGCGTCGGCTCCGGCGCCGCGTCGGCCTCGGCTACCGCGGCGTCGAACTCGGCCCTCAGCTCCTCGACCAGCGCCTCCTCCCGCTCCTCTGACCAGGCGCCGCGGGCCTCGAGCAGCGCGCGCAGGCGCGCGACCGGCTCGGCCCGCTCCCGCTCGCCCGCCTCGGCCTCGTCGCGGTAGCGGCTGGGGTCGTCGCTGGTCGTGTGCGGCGCGAGGCGGTAGGTCACGGCCTCGACCAGCGTGGGCCCCTCGCCGGCGCGTGCCCTGTCCACGGCCTGACGCACGACGTCCCACACGGCCACGAGGTCGTTGCCGTCGACCCTAACGCCGGCGATGCCGTAGCCGGGCGCGCGGTCGGCGATGCGCGTGTTGCGCATCTGCCGCTCGGTGGGCACGCTGATCGCCCAGCCGTTGTTCTGCACGACGAAGACGACCGGGGCCGAGAACACGGAAGCGAAGTTCAGCGCCTCGTGGGCGTCGCCCTCCGAGGTGCCGCCGTCCCCGACGAACGCGAGCACGACCCACGGCTCGCCCCGCAGACGGCCGGCGTGCGCGACGCCCACGGCGTGCGGGAGCTGCGTGGCGATGGGCACGTAGAAGGGCAGGACGCGCACGCCCTCGGGGAACGACCAGCCCGCCGGGTGGGCGCGCCAGTAGAGCAGCGCGGTGGCGAGCGGGAGGCCGTGCGTGATGGCCGCGGCGGTGTCGCGGTAGGTGGGGACGAGCCAGTCGCTCGGCCCGAGAGCCAGCGCCGCGCCCACCTGGGCCGCCTCCTGCCCGCGGAAGAGCGGGTAGACGCCCAGCCGCCCCTGGCGCTGCAGGGTCACGGCCCTCTCGTCGAAGAGCCGGGCGCGGCGCATCGCGCGGTAGCCGCGTAGGAGCTCGGCCTCGCCGAACGGCAGCTCCGCCAGCGGACGGCCGTCCTCGCTGACGTACCTGACGGTTCCTTCCATGGTCCTCCTGTGCCGTCCATCCTATGACAATCCCCTGCTAACGAACGCTCGTTCGTGTAGGATCGGCGCATGAGCAGACCGGCCCTGCGCGCCGGCCGCCGCGAGGAGATCCTGCAGGCGGCGGGCGAGCTCTTCGGCGAGCGCGGCTACCACGCGATCGGCATGCGCGAGCTGGCCCAGGCGCTCGAGCTGAAGGGCAGCAGCCTCTACGCGCACATCGCGTCGAAGGAGGACCTGCTGTGGGAGATCGTCGACCGCGCCGCCGACGCCTTCGTGCGCGAGGCCGACGCGGTCCCCGACGACCTTCCGCCCGACGAGCGCCTGCGGCGGCTGATCGCCGGGCACCTGCGGGTGATCACCGCCGAGCTCGACCACGCCGCGGTCTTCTTCCAGGACTGGGTGCACCTCTCCGACGAGCGCCGCGAGCTCATGGTGGCGCGCCGCGACGCCTACCAGGAGCGCTTCCGCCGCGCGATCGCCGACGGCGTGCGCGAGGGCGTGTTCAGGGCGGCCGACGTCGACCTGGCCACGCTGGTCGTGCTGTCGGCGCTGAACTTCGTCTACCAGTGGTACGACCCGTCCGGCCGGCTCGCGGGGGACGAGCTGGCGGAGGGCTACGCCGAGCTGCTGCTGGGCGGCCTGCTGGCGCGAGGCGGCGGCGGGGCTGCCGCCGCGCCGGCGCGGGCCGCGCGGGAGGGGAGTGAGCCGTGAGTCCTGAAGCCGAGGTGAGCCAGGCGGACGACCCGCGCCTGGCGCGTTTCGAGGCGCGCATCGCGGCCGGCGAGAAGATCGAGCCGGGCGACTGGATGCCCGACGAGTACCGCAGGCAGCTCATCAGGATGATCTCGCAGCACGCGCACAGCGAGGTCGTGGGGATGCTGCCGGAGGGCGCCTGGATCACCCGCGCCCCCACCTTGCGCCGCAAGCTCATCCTCATCGCGAAGGTCCAGGACGAGGGCGGGCACGGGCAGTACCTCTACCACGCCGCCGAGACGCTGGGCATCACGCGCGAGGAGATGGAGGCCGCCCTCCTGGAGGGCCGGGCGAAGTACTCGAGCGTCTTCAACTACCCCACCCTCACCTGGGCCGACGTGGGCATGATCGGCTGGCTGGTCGACGGCGCCGCGATCAAGAACCAGACGATGCTCGCGCAGTGCTCGTACGGTCCGTACTCGCGGGCGATGGTGCGCATCTGCTCCGAGGAGACCTTCCACCACAAGCAGGGCAAGGAGATGGTGCTCACCTACGCCTCCGGCACGCCCGCGCAGCGGCGCATGGCCCAGGACGCGCTCGACAGGTGGTGGTGGCCGGCCGTGATGATGCTCGGCCCCCACGACTCCGACTCGCCGAACACGCCGCTGCTCGTGCGCTGGGGCATCAAGACGAAGACGAACGACCAGGTGAGGCAGGAGTTCGTCGACGAGCACGCGCCCGAGCTGCTCGAGGCGGGCCTGAGGATCCCCGACCCCGACCTGCGCTACGACGAGGAGACGGGTCACTGGGTGCACGGGCGCATCGACTGGGACGAGTTCTGGCGCGTCGTCAAGGGGCACGGTCCCTGCAACGCGCAGCGCCTGGCCGCGCGCCGCGCGGCCCACGCCGCGGGCGCCTGGGTGCGCGAGGCGCTGGAGGCCTACGCGGCCAGGCAGGAGAGCGAGCCCGCCCGCGCCCCCGTGGAGGCCTGAGGTGCGCTGGGAGGTGTTCAAGCAGGACGCGCCGGGCAAGCCGCACCAGGCGGTCGGGAGCGTGCACGGGGCCGACGCCGAGCACGCCCTCCTCAACGCTCGGCACGTGTTCGGTAGGCGCCCCTCGGCGGTCAGCGTCTGGGTCGTACCGGCCGACCGCGTCTTCTCCCGCACCGCCGAGGAGCTGGAAGCGGCCGCCGGGCGCGGCGACGGCACCGCCGCGCCCGGGACCGCCGGGCCCACCCCGCCGAGCGCCGACGACCGGCGCGCGTCCATCGCCGCGCCAGTGGCCGCCGGCGAGGTCGACGCGCCTCGGGGCGCGACGCGCCTCTTCCACGTGTTCCGCAAGGCCAGCCACCGGCGCTCGATGACGTTCGCCGACCACTTCGCCGACGTCGACGCGACGGACCACGCCGCGGCGTTGTCCGCCGCGCTCGCGCGGGCCTCGGCAGAGCCCGCCCTCGCCTGGTGGGTCGTGGCCGCCGACGACGTCAGCCGCAGCGACCCCGCCGAGGCGCCGTCGTGGTTCGAGCCGGCGCGCGACAAGACCTACAAGCAGCAGTCGGCCTACGGCACCGTGTCGCCGCGCCGGGCCAGGGAGGCGCGTCCGTGAGCGCCGACGCGCAGGGCAGCGGGCGAGGGTCGGCGGGCACGGGCGCCCCGGCCGCCGGGCTGGCCGTCGAGCTGCGCGACGCCTTGATCGACCGGCTCACCGCCATGGCCGACGACGAGCTGCTCCTCGGCCACCGCGACTCCGAGTGGACCGGCCACGGGCCCCTGCTCGAGGAGGACATCGCGCTCGCGAACCTGGCGCAGGACGAGATCGGGCACGCGCTCCTCTGGTACGGCCTGCGCGCCGAGCTCGACGGGTCCGACCCGGACGACCTCGCCTTCCGGCGCGACCCTGGCGGCTTCCGCAGCTGCCTCCTCGTCGAGCTGCCGCGCGGCGACTGGGCGTTCACGATGCTGCGGCAGTTCCTCTTCGACTGCTACGAGGCCGAGGCGCTGCCGCGGCTCGCGCGCAGCTCGCACGCCCCGCTGGCCGAGGCGGCCGCGAAGGCCCTGCGCGAGGAGCTGTTCCACCTCCGCCACGCCGGCCTGTGGGCGCGCCGTCTGGGGCTCGGCACCGCGGAGTCGCGCTCGCGCGCCCTGGCCGCGCTCTCCGAGCTGTGGCCCGCCCTGGGCGGCCTCCTCGCTCCTCTCCCGGGCGACGGCCTGCTGGCCGCGGAGGGCGTGCTGCCCGACTGGGACGCGCTGCCCGCGGCCACGCTCCGGCGGGCGCGCGAGGCGCTCGCCGCCGCCTCCCTCGACCCGGGCCCCGACCCGGCGCGGCGCGACGCCGCTGACCGCGGCGCCGCCTCGGCGCACCGCGTCGAGCTGCTCGCCACGATGCAGTCCGTCGCCCGCGCCGACCCGGAGGCCCTGGCGTGGTGACGGCCTCCCCCGGCAGCGCCCAACGCTCGGCCGCCGCGCTTGCCGCCGCGGCGTGGGACGCGCTGCGCGAGGTGAAGGACCCCGAGCTGCCGGCGGTCGACGTCGTCGAGCTCGGCATCGTCAGGGACGTGCGCGCCGCGGGCGACGCCGGCCCGGTTGAGGTGACGATCACGCCGACGTTCTCGGCCTGCCCCGCCCTGCGCGTGATCGAGGCGGAGGTGCGTCGGGCCGTCGAGGCGCTCGGGGTCGAGGCGCGCGTCGTGACCGCGCTGAGCCCGCCCTGGACCAGCGACGACATGACCGACGAGGCCCGCGAGAAGCTGCGGGCCTTCGGGATCGCCCCGCCGGGACGCCACGGCGGCCTCCTCGAGATCGCCCTGGACGCGCCCGTGCGCTGCCCGCGCTGCGGCCACCCCGACACCCGGCTGCGCAACGCCTTCGGGTCGACGCTCTGCCGCGAGATCCGCACCTGCCGGTCCTGCGGCGAGACCTTCGAGCGCTTCAAGCCGCTGTAGCCTCCCCGCGCTCGCGGACGAGGGCGCGCGGCCGCCGAGGGCCCGACCCGACCCGCCCTCAGAGCGTGGGCAGTGTCACCGCCAGCGCCGTCCCCAGGGCCACGGCGAGCGCGGCCGCGCCGGCCAGGCCGAGGACGCCGCCGACGGTCCGCCAGGGCAGCGCCGTGCGGACGACCGTGTAGGCGCCCCCCGCGAGCAGGCCGCCCACATGACCCCACAGCGAGACGCCGGGCAGGAGCGAGAGCAGGAGGTTCAGCCCCAGGAACGTGACGAGCGTGCGCAGCAGGGCGGCGTCGGCGGGCGAGCGTCGCGCGAGCGCGTCGAGGGTCAGCGCGGCCGCCACGCCGAACACGCCGCCCGACGCGCCGACGAGCAGCATCGGACGGCCCGCCTCGATGACGCTCGTGAGCAGCGCGCCGCCCAGCACGCCGGACGCGAACGCGCCCAGCACGTCGCCCCAGCCGCGCCGGCGCTCCACGGCGCGCCCCAGGTCGAGCAGCACCCAGGCGTTGAACGCGGCGTGCACGAGGTTCGCGTGCACGAAGGCGTAGGAGAGGTACCGCCACCAGGCGCCCTGGTCGGGCACGCCGGGGATGCGCTGGGCGTAGGCGGCGACGAAGTCGCTGGCGCGCAGGTAGACGCCGATGAGCCGCACCGGGCCGAAGGCCTGGTCGAGCACCGACTGCCCGATGAACGCCAGGGCGATCGCGGCCACGAGCGCGAAGGTGGCGTAGGGCGTCGCGCGCCGGGGGCGCCGCGCCGGCGTCACACCGTAGGCCCGGAGCTCGTCCCGGTAGCGATCGCGCAGCACGCCGCGGGCGTCGGCGTAAGCGCGCTGCCACGAGGCGACGGCGAGGTCGTGGTCGCCCGCGCGTCCCGCTGCCCTGGCCAGCACCGCGAACAGCACCGCGGGTCGGGCACCGACCAGAGGCCGCGCCAGCAGGGACCTGACCCGCGCGAGGTCGCCGCGGTACGCCGCCACCCGGGCGTTCGCCAGGGTCACGGCGCGGAAGGCGAGAGGGCCGTGCCGGGCGGAGTCGAACGACTCCTCCAGCGCCCGCGCCTCCGCCTCGGCGGCCTCCAGCTCGCCGAGCTCCAGGTGAGCGGCCACGACGAGGTCCCTGGCCACCGCCCTGGCGTCGAAGACCTGCCCGCCCCTGGCCACCCTGGTGGCGTGCTCCAGCGCCTCGCGCCAGCGGCCCTGCAGCGCCATGGCCTGGGCGAGGAGCAGGTCGTCCGGCTCGGGCGCCAGCCGCAGGGCGCCCTCCGGGTCGCCCTCCTGCAGCGCGGCGACGGCGAGCCACCGACCCAGCGCGCGACGGCCGCCCCGCGTCCAGTAGAGGAGGCGCGCCAGCGCGGCCGCCGGCGCCGAGAGGCCGGCGCGGACGAGGGCCAGCAGGAGGAGCGGCCCGAACACGTAGAGCGGGGCCACGACGAGGGCCGCCGTCCTGAGCGGCGCCGACGGCGCCGCCCAGCCCAGCTCGCCGGCCAGGGCGAGGACGGCCAGCAGTGTGGCTATCAGGGACTTCGCGGGCAGCTCGGTGAGGCCCGGCGCCAGGCGGCCGGACCAGCGCAGCGAGGAGACGCCCGCGACGGCGAGGAGCAGGAGGGCGAGGGCGGCCGGCGTCACCGGGCGATGCTAACCGCTCAAGCGGCGTTCAGGCGCGTCGGTACAATCGTGCCGGCGAGGCGCTCCCGCGACGCTGCGCGCTCCGCAGCCCCGCGGCAGCGCGTAGGCGCCCGCCCCCGGAGGCAACCCGACTTGCTCGACTTCACGATCGCCCTGCTCTTCATGGTGGTCGGCTACCTGCTCGGCACCATCCCCACCGGCTTCCTGGTCGCGAGGCTGCGGGGCGTGAACATCCAGGAGGTGGGGTCGGGCAACATCGGCGCGACCAACGTCCTGCGCACCCTCGGCGTGGTGCCGGCGGCCCTCGTGATGGTCCTCGACCCCCTCAAGGGCGCGCTGGCCACGCTGCTCCCCACGGTCCTCGGCGCGAGCGGCTGGACCGTGGCGCTGGCCGGCCTCGCCGCCGTGGTGGGCAACAGCTTCAACGTCTTCCTGCGCCTGCGGGGCGGCAAGGGCATCGCGACGAGCATCGGCGTGTTCGTGGTCGTGGACCCGCTCACGGCCCTGCTCTGCGTGCTGCTCGGCGTGTTCACGATCCTCGTCAGCCGCTACGTCTCGCTCGGCTCGCTGGTGGGCATGTTCTCGCTGCCGCTGTTCGTCGTCGCCGGCGGCTACTTCCCGGTCGCGAACCTCTTCCTCGCCGTCTGCCTCTCCGCGCTCACGATCTGGCGACACCGCGACAACGTCAGGCGCCTCCTCGCCGGCACCGAGCGCCGCCTCGGCCAGAAGGTCACGCCGCCGGAGACGTAGCCGGCGCGGCGGCGCGCCTCGCCGCGGACCGCTTGGCGCGGTTCAGGACGACGATGCCGGCGATCGCCAGCGCGCCGCCCGCGACCGTGAGCAGCGGCGGCACCTCGCCGAGCACGAGCCACGACGTGACCAGGGCGAACACGGGCACCAGGTAGAGGAAGGCCGTCACCACCGTGACGTTCGCCTTCGAGAGCGCGTAGGCGAAGATCGTGTAGGCCACCGCCGACGGCAGGACGCCCGCGTACAGCGCCGCACCGAGCGACGCCGCGCCGGCGGCGCCGACGGCGCCGGCGAGGCCGGGCAGGAACGCCAGCATCGGCAGCGTGCCGGCCCAGGTGGCGAAGCCCGCGACCTCTATGGGCCGGTAGTGCGCGAACATGCGCCGCTGGTAGACGGCGTACACGGAGGCGGCCGCAGCCGCCAGGACGATGAACCAGGCGTAGAGCGTGAAGCCCTCGGTCGCCGCCTGACGCCCGTCGGCGAGGACGATGAGGGCCACGCCGACGAACGACACGGCCGAGCCGACCCAGCCGAGGGCGGGCAGCCTGTCGCGCTCGACGGCGGCGGCGAGTATCGCCGTCATCGCCGGCGCCGTGGCGATGATCAGGCTGGCCGCGCCGGCCGACACGCGCTCCTCGCCGTAGTTGAGCGCCAGGTGGTAGACGAAGAAGCCGCAGGCGCCCAGGCCGAGGAAGGCCAGGAGGTGCTCGCGCCGCGGGAGCAGGCGGGCGCGGAAGGCCAGCAGGAGCGGCACGAACGCCACCGAGGCCACCAGGTGCCGCAGCAGGGTGAAGTGCGGGGCGCTGAGGTCGACGAGCCCCAGCTTGATGGCCGGGAAGGCCGAGCCCCACACCGCCGACTGCACGACGAGCAGCAGGAGGATGCCGACGGGGACCGCCATCAGTCGGGCAGCTCCACGGGCCTGCCGCAGGCGCACAGCTCGCCGTGCCGGAACACGGCCGGCTGACCCTCCCGGTGCCACAGCGTGCCGCACTCGGGGCAGCGGACCTCGGCGCCCCGCAGCGACCTGATCTGCTCCGGCGTCACCCAGCGGCGCTCGCCGCACCAGTGACAGACGACCTCGGCGCCGCCGTCCTCGGCGATCATCTGCTCGCGCTCCTCGGGTGTGAAGTAGGCGAGCGCCTCGAGGGCGCGCGCGTCGGTGCAGCGGCACTCGAACCGCACCGCGAGGCGACCGTCCGTGAGCGGCTCGAAGCCCAGGCCCCAGCACAGCTCCTCGGCCACGACCTGCCGCAGCGGAGACCTGCGCATCGCCGCCGTGAGCTGCCCCAGCTCCCTGATGTTCGCCTCGAGCAGCGTCAGGGCGTTCGGGTCCACGCCGGGGAGCGCCTGCGCGATCACGCCGCCGGCCGCGTCGACCTCGCCGCCGCCGTCGAAGTGCACGCCGAGCAGGACCGCCGAGGGGATCTGCTCGGAGACCGCCAGGTAGGTGGCGACGTCCTCCCCCACCTCGCCGGAGGTGAGCGCGATGCTCGAGGTGTAGGGGTCGCCGTAGGGGGCGTGCGAGCGCACGACCCTGATCTCGCCGTCCACGCCGACGGCGCCGCCCACGTCGAGCTTGCCGTCGGCGCGCAGCGGGAGCTGCACGTCGGGGTTCTGCGCGTAGCCGCGCACCGCGTGGTCGAGGCCCGCCTCGGCCGTCACGCGCCCCAGCGGCCCCCCGCCGTCGAGGCGCAGGGTCACGCGGTCGCGCGGCGACTTCAGCAGCACGTGCGAGAGCAGCACGGCGGCCGTCATGGCCCGACCCGTGGCGGCGCCGGCGGTGGGGCTGGCGCCCTGGCGCACGACGGCCTCGCGCACGACGTCGGTGGTGTCCACGGCGACCACCCGTATCCCGGCGCCCGCGGCCATGCCGCGGAACAGCTCGCCCATCAGACCGCCGCCCTGGCGAAGCGCTCCTTCAGCTTCAGCAGCGTGGGGCGCGGGACGAGCTTGGAGACGTCGGCGCCGTACCTCGCGATCTCCTTGACCCGCGAGCTGGAGACGTACGACCAGCGGGTCGCGGTCATGATGAACGTGGTCTCGACGTTGGGGTTGAGCTGCCTGTTGAGGTGCGCCATCTGCAGCTCGTACTCGAAGTCGGATATCGCGCGCAGGCCCTTGACGATGACCTTGGCGCCGATCTTCCTGGCGTAGTCGGCGAGGAGGCCGTCGAACGCCTCGGCGTTGACGGTGGGCATGTCGGCGATGACGTCGCGGATGATCGCGAGGCGCTCCTCCGTGGAGAACAGCGCGTCGGCCTTCAGGGGGTTGTGCAGGACGGCGACGGTCAGGCCGTCGTAGATGCCGGCCGCGCGCCGGATGATGTCGACGTGGCCGTTGTGGAGAGGGTCGAAGCTCCCCGGGTAGACGGCGTGGACCATGGGGGAGAGTGTAACGCCGCGCACCGCGACCGCCGGGTCACGCGGGAGGCGCCCACAGGCTCCTGACCTCGGCGGACGGCGTGCTGCGCCCGGCGAGGATGTCGTCGACGGCGCGCTCCTGCCGCGCCTCCCAGGCGCGCCTGAGCTGCGCGCCCAGCAGGGCCAGCACCTCGGCGCGCACCCGCCGCCTCCGCGCCTCCTCGAGCAGGCCGTGGGCGGAGAGGTGCTGGCGGTGGTCGGCGATGCGCTTGGAGAGGTCGGGCACGCCCTCCCCCGTCGCGGCGACCGTGCTCACGATCGGCGGACGCCACGCCCCCTCCCGCCGCGGAGCGAGGTCGAGCGCCGAGCGCACCTCGCGCCGCACGCGCTCGGCGCCGGGCAGGTCGGACTTGTTCACGCAGAACACGTCGCCCACCTCCATGATCCCGGCCTTGAACGCCTGCACGGCGTCCCCCGCGGCGGGCGTGAGGACGACGACCGTGGTGTCGGCGGCGTCGGCGACGTCGACCTCCGACTGGCCCACGCCCACGGTCTCGATCACGACGACGTCGAAGCCGGCGGCGTCGAGCACCGCCGCCACGCGCAGCGTCGCCGCCGACAGGCCGCCCAGGTGCCCGCGCGTGGCGAGCGACCTGATGAAGACGCTCTCGTCGGCGTACCAGCGGGTCATCCTGATCCTGTCGCCGAGGATCGCCCCGCCGGTGAACGGGCTCGAGGGGTCGATCGCGACCACGGCGACGCTCCTGCCCTCCTCGCGCCAGCGGGCGATGAGCGCGTCGGTGAGCGTCGACTTGCCGCTGCCCGGCGCGCCGGTGACGCCTACCACGGCGGCCCGGCCGGTGCGGGGGCGCAGGAGCCGCAGGAGCTCGTCGCCGCGCTCGCCGCCCTCCTCGACGAGGGTGATCACGCGGGCCAGCGCACGCTGGTCGCCCGCGTCGGCGCGCTCCAGCAGCTCAGCGTCCTGCGCGGCGGGACCCTGCATCCCCCGAGGCTACCCCGCTCGTTATCGTGACGGGCACTGAGGAGGTGCCCATGGAGAACCCGCGACCGCTCAAGCTGGGCATGGTGGGCGGCGGCAAGGACGCGTTCATCGGCGCCGTGCACAGGATGGCCGCGCGGCTCGACGGCGAGTGGGCGCTCACGGCCGGCGCGCTGTCGAGCACGCCGGAGAGGGCGATGGAGAGCGCCAGGGCCATCGGCCTGCCGCGGGCCTACGGGACGTGGGAGGAGATGCTCGCGGGCGAGCTGGCGCTGCCGCCCGGCGAGCGCGTCGACGCGGTCTCGGTCGTCACGCCGAACCACATGCACTTCCCCGTGGCGCGGGCGTTCGTCGACGCCGGCTTCAGCGTCGTGTGCGACAAGCCGATGGTGCTCACCGCCGCGCAGGGCCGCGAGCTCGCCGACCTCGTCGACGCGCGGGGCGTATCGTTCGCCGTCACCTACAACTACACGGGCTACCCGCTCGTGGCCGAGGCGCGGCGCCTCGTGCGCGAGGGGGCGCTGGGCGAGGTCAGGAAGGTCGTCGTGACCTACACGCAGGGCTGGCTCTCCACGCCTGCCGAGCGCGAGGGCTCGAAGCAGGCCGAGTGGCGCACCGACCCCGCGCGCGCCGGCGCCGGCGCGCTGGGCGACATCGGCAGCCACGCCGAGAACCTCGCCTCGTGGATCACGGGCCTGGCCCTCGAGGAGGTCGCCGCCGACGTCAGCACGTTCGTGCCCGGCCGACGCGTCGACGACGACGCCTCGGTGCTGCTGCGCTTCGCGGGCGGCGCCAGGGGCGCGCTCGTGATCAGCCAGGTGGCGACCGGCTACGAGAACGACCTGCGCATACGCGTGCACGGCACGACCGGGAGCCTCGAGTGGGCGCAGGAGGAGCCGAACCGGCTCACGCTGCGGCGGCAGGGCGAGCCGCCCACGGTCCTCACGCGCGCCGGCGGACCGTTCCTCGGCGCGGACGCCGCGGCCGCCACGCGCCTGCCCAGCGGGCATCCGGAGGGCTTCATCGAGGCGTTCGCGAACGTCTACTCGGCCGTCGCGCGGCGCCTCAGGGGCGAGGAGCACCTGCCCTTCCCAGACCACCGCGACGGCCTGCGCGGCGTGCTGTTCATCGAGGCCGCGCTGCGGTCCTCGGCCGACGGCGGCGCCTGGACCAGGGTCGAGTGAGGCGGGCCGAGCCTCCTCCGCGCGGTCTGCCCGGCGGGGCGGACGCGCCCCGTACCGGGTCGGCCTGGCCGCGCGCTCAGCGCCGCGCCGGCGCGGCGCGGAAGCGTCCGGCCAGCGTGAGGACGGCCGACTCGAGCGCCCAGCCGGGGTCGCGGCCCGTCTTGCTGGCGACGTCGGCGTCGAGCAGGGCAGCCAGCGCCGCCGTCACGTCGGCCTCGTCGAGCCTGGCGGCCAGCCTCAGCGTCTTCTGGACGGCGTACGGCTTGGCCTTGAGGACGCTGGCGGCCCGACCCGGCGACACCCTGCCGCCGGGGGAGCGCTCCCGCAGCGCCACGGCCTTCGCCAGGAGCGTGAACTGCCAGGCGAGAGCGCCCAGCACGCGCTGCGCGGCCTCGCCCTCGTCGAGGAGCTGGCGCGCGATCTCCAGGGCGGTGCGCGCGTCCCCGCTCGCCACGGCGTCGACGAGGTCGAACGCGTCGTGCACCGCCGCCCTGTTGGCCACCTGGCGCACGCGCTCCGCGGTCAGCACCTCGTCGAGCGCGGCCAGCTTGTTCACCTCGGAGGCGATCGCCGCCGGGTCCTCCCCGAACAGCTCGGCGAGCACGGCCGGCACGTCGGGCTCGAAGCGCAGGCCGGCGGCCTCGAGCTCCGACCTCACCCAGCGCGGCAGCGCCTCGTAGCGCGGCGTCGGCGAGGAGCGGTGCTCGCCGAGCGCAGCCCAGCGCTTCTGGCGCGCCGGCGTGGCGTCGGGGTCGATGACCACGACCAGCGCCGCGTCCGGCAGGTCGGCCAGCGCCTCCATGAGCTCGTCGCGCGGCCTCACGCCGGCCTGGCCGGAGAAGGCCGCCCCGAAGTCGAGGAGGAGGGCGACCTGCCCGAACAGCCCGCCCTGGCCGGCGAGCTGGACGACCTGGTCCTT
Source organism: Trueperaceae bacterium (assembly GCA_036381035.1). Classification (NCBI taxonomy): domain Bacteria; kingdom Thermotogati; phylum Deinococcota; class Deinococci; order Trueperales; family Trueperaceae; species Trueperaceae bacterium. Next base: position 13,892 of record DASVDQ010000100.1, read on the forward strand.
CTCGAGCCCCTCGCCCAGCTCGGTGACCTCGCCGGGCCGCACGCCGCGCTCCTGCAGCGCGCGCCGCGCCGCTCGGCGCGCCAGGAACGGGTCGCCGCTGAACGAGAGGATCACGCGTCCGAGACGAGGGCGGTCAGGTCGGCCAGCAGCTCGGCGGCGGAGGCGTGGCGCGCCTCCGGGTCGCGCGACAGGGCGCGCCGCAGCACGCCCTCGAACTCCCTCGCCTCCTCGGGCAGGGGCTTGAGCGGCACGCGGTCGTCGCCGGCCAGGTAGCGCACGACCTGGTCGCCGTAGGGCGGCTCGCCGGTGAGCATGTGGTAGAGGACGGCGGCCGCGCCGTAGACGTCGGAGCGCTGGTCGGTGCGCACGCCCTGGAACTGCTCGGGCGCCATGTAGCTGGGGGTGCCCATCATCATGTCCTGGCTGGTGATCGCCGAGAGGCCGAGGTCCTTGGCGAAGCCGAAGTCGGTGAGCAGCGCGCGCTCGCCCTTGACGAGGATGTTCGCCGGCTTGACGTCGAGGTGGATGACGCCGTTGTCGTGCGCGTACTGCAGCGCGCGCAGGACGTCTGAGACGATCTTGACGGCGCGCTTGGGCCGCAGCGGGCCGGGGCGCAGAGCCTCCTCCAAGGTCACGCCCGGGCAGTACTCGTAGATCAGCGAGGTCCCCTGGGCGCCGAGCAGCGGCACGATGTTGTCGTGCCTGAGCTTGCCCAGCACCGCCGCCTCGCGCTCCAGCCGCTGGCTGAACACGGGGTGGAAGCCGCGCAGGCTCTTCACCACCACCAGCCGGTTCTGCCACTTGGCCAGCTCCACGCGCACCGGACCGTGCTCGGAGAGGATCCGCACGGTGAGGAGCATCTGTGAACAATCTATCACCTCGCCAGCGGCACCCGTCCCAGAGGGACCCGCACGGCGCCGGCCTCCCGCGTCGTCGCCACGGGCACGCCGTGCGCGTCCAGGCGCTCCAGCACCGACGGGTGCGGGTGGCCGTAGCCGTTCTCGCCGACGGAGATGACGGCGAGGCGCGGCCTGGCGGCCCACAGGAGCTCGTCGGTGGTGCCGAAGCGCGAGCCGTGGTGCCCGACCTTCAGGACGTGCACGCGCGGCACGGCCAGCTCGCGCTCGGTGGCGGCGCCGGCGTCGCCGAGGAACAGCGCGACGGCCTGGCCGCGCAGCCGCAGCAGCAGCACCACCGAGTCCTCGTTCCCGTGACCGCCGGCTCCAGCCGGCGGGTGCAGGACCTCGAACCGCGCCTCGCCGTGTCGGCCCACCACCAGCGCCTCGCCGCGGGCCGCGACGTGGACGGCGACGCCGCGCTCCGCCGCCAGGCGGCGCAGCTCCTGGTCCAGGGGGGCGTCGGCCCGCGGCGGGCCGGTGACGAGGGTGCCCACCGGCACGTCGCGCAGGACGCTCAGCAGCCCCTCGACGTGGTCGGCGTCGGCGTGGGTGGCCACCACGACCTCGAGCTCGTCGACGTCCAGGGCCCGCAGCGCCGGCACCACGACGCCCTCGCCGACGTCGTAGTCGGAGAACGGCGTGCCTCCCCCGTCGATCAGCACCTCGTAGCGTCCCGCCAGGCGCACCAGCGCCGCGTCGCCCTGGCCGACGTCGAGGAACCACACGTCGGGCGGGGGCGTCGGCGAGCCGACCGCGTAGGGCGCGGCGCCGGCGACGAGCAGTACCGCGAGGGCGCGGCTCGCCCGCAGCCGGCGCCGCAGCGCCAACGCCAGCGACGCGACGGCCACCGCCCAGCAGAGGTGCCCGAGCCAGGAGACCTCGGGCCAGGCGACGGCGGGCAGGCGCGCGCCCCACTCGGCCACCCGCGTCAGGGAGGCGACCAGGGCGCCGGTCACGAGGTTCAGCGCGCCCGCCAGCGGCTCCCACACCAGGCCGAGCAGCCCGGCGGCGAGCCCGAGCGGCACCACCAGCGCCGACAGCGGCACGCCGACGAGGTTCACCAGCGGCGAGAGGACAGGCACGACGCCGAACGAGCCGGCGACCAGCGAGACGCTGGGTAGCTGCGCGGCCACGCTGGCCGCCAGCGCCCGCGCCGCGAAGGCGCGCAGGCGGTGCGGGACGCCTCCGCCCGCCGGCCCGGGCGGCGGGGTGGCGAGCGGGTCGTCGCCCGCCTCCGGCGCCCCGAGCAGGCGCGCCAGCGGGCCGGCGAAGAGGAGGAGGCCGCCGAGCGCCAGGTACGAGAGCCGGAACGAGAGGTCGAACAGCATCTGCGGCTGGAGCAGCAGCGAGGCGCAGGCGGCCAGGGAGAGCACGGGCCAGGGCCGCAGGCGCCCCACCCCCGCGGCGAGCGAGAAGAGCGCGGCGAGCGCCATCGCGGCGGCGCGCACGACGCTGGGCGAGGGACCCACGACGCCCACGAAGCCGAGTGTCAGCAGCGCCAGCAGCGGCCGGCGACGCGCCCCCAGGCGGCGCAGGGCGGCGTCCGCCGCGGCGAGCAGCACGCCGAAGTGCAGTCCGGAGAGCGCCAGCACGTGCGCCAGGCCTGCTCGCCCGAAGGCGTCGCGGTCCCGGTCGCGGAGGCCGTCCCGCACGCCAAGCGTCATGGCGAGCATCAGGCCGGCCGCGCCCGCGTCGAGGCCCGCCCCGACCCCGCGCGCCAGCCGCTGCCTGACCCCCTCGCGGGGTGCGACGGCCCGCACCTCCGAGACGAAGAGCTGCGCGCCGACGCCGCGGCGCGCCAGGTACGCGCGGTAGTCGAAGCCGCCCGGGTTGCGCTTGCCGGGGGCCAGGCGGGCCGTGCCCACGACCTCCAGCTCGCCGGCCGGCGGCTCCTCGCGGGCGACGAGGGCCAGACGCGCCGTCACCGGTGCGGTCGACCGGAACCACTCGCCGTCGTAGCGGCCGCGCCACGTCAGCTCCCGGTCCAGGAGCGGCGCGACGGGGTCGGGACGGGCCTCCCACGCCTCGTGGCGCGCTACCCCGGCGAGGAGGGCGAGCGCGGCGACGAGCCACGGGCTCACCCGCGCGGGTCCGAGGCGCCGCGTCGCGGCCAGGGCGGCGGCACAGGCCGCGACCGCTACCGGCAGCGCCCAGGTGCCGGGAGCGGCGGCCGAGAGCGACACCCCCGCGGCCATCCCCAGGGCCGCGGGTCCGGACCACGGCACGAAGGCGGCGGGCCGCGCGCCGCGCGGGGAGACGGGCCCGGCGCGCGGTCCAGGTACGCGGGCGGCGCCGCGCCCGGGCCCGACCTCGCCTCCGCCGGCCACCTCACAGACCCACCAGGGGCCGCAGGCGCTCGAGGGTGGCGGGGCCGATGCCGGGCACCTCCAGCAGGTCATCCACCGACCCGTAGGGCCTGTGCAGCGCGATGCGCCGCGCCATGACCGGGCCGATCCCGGGCAGGGCGTCGAGCTCCTCCGCCGTGGCCGAGTTGAGGGAGACGCGCGGCCCCGCGCCGTCCGGGGCGGCCTGCCCCGGCACGTGCACGGTCTGCCCGTCGTTGACCGGCGCCGCGAGCCGGACGAGGTCGCGCGCCGCCGTGGGCAGCAGGCCGCCGGCGGCGGCCACGGCGTCCTCCACCCTGGCTCCGAACGGCAGCTCGTAGACGCCCGGCCGCGCCACCTCGCCCGCGACCGCGACCTCGATGGGCGGCTGCTCGACTACGAGCGGGGCAGCGCGCACCAGCGCCCGGGGCGCCAGCGCCACGGCGCCTCCCGCCAGGCAGGCGCCCGCCAGCAGGGCCGCGACGGCGTTGTCGCTGAGAGCCACGCCGCGAGCCTAGCCGCGGTACGCGAAGGGGCCGTGGCCGACGTCGGCCACGGCCCGGCGATGTCGGTCCTGTGCCTAGCGGCGCCCGGCCGGCGCCCTGCGCCAGGGGAGGTCGGAGACGCTGCGGCGCGCGAGCCTCGGTCAGGGCGCCCCAGGCTGGGGCCGGCTACGCCGCCCCGCCGTGGACGCGGCGACCGCGGTCCTCAGCGCGCGGCGGCGTACCTCTTCGCGACGGCGTCCCAGTTCACGACGTTCCAGAACGCCTTGATGTAGTCGGGCCTGCGGTTCTGGTACTTGAGGTAGTAGGCGTGCTCCCAGACGTCGAGGCCGAGGATCGGCGTGTCGCCGTTCATGATCGGCGAGTCCTGGTTCGGCGTCGAGTAGACCTTGAGCGCGCCGGAACGGTCGACGACCAGCCAGGCCCAGCCGGAGCCGAAGCGCCCGGCGGCCTCCTTCTCGAAGCGCGCCTTGAACTCGTCGAAGCTGCCGAAGGCGCCGTCGATGGCCTGCCTCAGCTCACCGCTCGGCTCCCCGCCGGCGTTCGGGCCCATGACCTCCCAGAAGAGGTTGTGGTTCACGTAGCCGCCGCCGTTGTTCCGCACCGCGGTCCGCGACTCCTCTGGCACGGCGTTCAGGTCGCGCAGCAGGTCCTCGGCGCTCTTGCCCTGCAGCTCGGGGTGCTTCTCCACGGCGGCGTTGAGGTTGTTCGTGTAGGCCGCGTGGTGCTTGTCGTGGTGGATCTCCATCGTCTGCGCGTCGATGTGCGGCTCGAGGGCGTCCTTCGGGTAGGGCAGTTCGGGTAGCTCGAAGGCCATGCTGATGCGCTCCCTTCCACTCGCGGTCTGTGGCGTGATGGCCGTCCGCCTCCCCGCGGGGAGGCGGTCCGGGAACCAAGCGTCCGGGGCGAGTGTAGCAGAGGCCACAACTCGCCCCGGTCGGCGCTGATGCACGTCTGGCACGACTCTGCGCTACCAGGTGCCCTCCCGCCACGGACGCACCACCACGCGTCCGACGGTGCGACCGGCCAGGATGCGCTCGACCTGCTCCTCGAGCTCCTCGAGGCCCACGACGGTCACCAGCTCCCGCACCTTCTCGCCGTCCTCGGACCAGGCGCGGCCCAGGTCCTCCCACGCCGCGACCCTCTCTTCGCCGGGGGCGTGCTGGGAGTCGACGCCGACGAGCGCGACCCCGCGCAGGATGAACGGGAACACCGTGGTCTCCAGCTCGGCGCCGCCCACGAGGCCGCAGGCCGCGACCGCGCCGCCGATCGCGGTGCGCTTGAGGAGGTTCGCGAGGGTGACGCCGCCCACCGTGTCCACCGCCCCCGCCAGCTCGCCGCGCAGCAGGGGCCTCTCCGTCCTCTCGGCCAGCTCCTGGCGCGGCGCGACGCGCGCGGCGCCGAGGCGTCTCAGGAGCCCCTCGGCCTCGGGGGTGCCGGTGCTGGCGATCACCTCGTAGCCGGCGCGAGCCGCCAGCCAGACGGCCAGGCTGCCGACGCCGCCCGAGGCGCCGGTGACGACGAGGGGGCCCAGCCGCGGCCCGGCGCCCGCGGCGGCGAGGCGGCGCAGCGCCAGCGCGGCCGTGAGCCCGGCGGTGCCGAGGGCCATCGCGCCCTCCGGCGGCAGCCCGGGCGGCGGGCGCACCAGCCAGTCGCCCGGCACGCTGACGTACTCGGCGAAGCCTCCCGGCGTGTCCATGCCGAGGTCGTAGCCGGTGCAGATCACGCAGTCGCCGGGAGCGAAGCGCTCGTCGCGCGAGGACACGACGATGCCGGCGACGTCGATGCCCGGCGTGTGTGGGAACTCCTTCGTGACGCCGCGGTTGCCGCTGGCGGAGAGCGCGTCCTTGTAGTTCAGCGACGAGCACCTGACCCTGACGACGACGTCGTGGTCCGGCAGGACGTCGGGCCCCACCGCCTCGACGCCGCGCCTCACCGACCCGTCCTCCACGTGGACGCGGAACGCCCTGAACGACTCTGGGACGCCGCGTTTCATACGTTCATGTTAGTCCGCGCTCCCGTAGACTGACGGCCATGAACCAGTCGCGCACGATGACCATCGCTACCGCGGTCGTGGTGGTCCTGGTCCTAGCCGCGGCCGTGCTGATCCCCCGCCTCGGCGGGGGCCAGGCCGCCCAGGCCGTCGAGGTCGACTACACCGGCCAGCCGTTCATCGGCGAGGCCGACGCGCCGGTGAAGATGATGGTCTTCTTCGACTTCCTCTGCCCGCATTGCGCCGAGTTCTCCGAGTCCGTCACCTCGGTCCTCAAGCGCGAGTACGTCGCGGACGGCGAGCTGGCCATCTACTTCGCGAACTTCCCCGTGATCGCGCCGCAGGGCATGTCGCGGACCCTCGCCATGGTCGGCGAGTGCGTGAACCGGCAGGGCGGCGACGGCTTCGGCCTCATCGAGCCCGTGTTCCTGCGGGTCCAGAGGGACCTCGACAGCCCCGAGCGCGCCTACGACCTGGCACAGGAGTTCGTGCCCGGCCTCGACAGGGCCCGGCTCCAGAGCTGCGTGGAGGGCCAGGAGACGGCCGACCTCGTCGACGCCGACATCGCGATGGCCCAGGCGCTGGGCGTGAGGGGCACCCCCACCGTGTTCGTGAACGGCGAGCTCGTCGCCAACCCCACGCTCGCGGCCGTGCGCAGCGCCATCGACGACGCGCTGGCCCAGTGAGGCTACCGCTCCTCTACCCGGCGTGGCTGGTCTCGATAGTGGCCACGCTGGGGAGCCTCTACTTCAGCGAGGTCAGGCACTTCGTCCCGTGCACGCTGTGCTGGTACCAGCGGATCCTCATGTACCCGCTGGTGCTGCTGCTAGGCGTCGCCACGTACCGGCAGGACGACCGCAGCTTCGCCTACACCCTGCCCCTGTCGGTCGCCGGGATCTTCGTGTCCTCGTACCACGTGCTCGACCAGAACGTGCCCGGCTTCGGGGGCATCGGCCTCTGCTCGGGCCCGGTGCCCTGCGACGCGAAGTACATCAACTGGCTGGGCTTCATCTCGATACCCGTGCTGGCGCTCACGGCGTTCACGATCATCACGGCGCTGCTGCTGGTCAGCCGCGCGCGTGCTCGTCGTCGGTCGTGACGATGCCGGCCGCCCACTCGCTCCACACCCGGAAGCCCTTCACGGGGCGGTAGGGCAGCGCCACGGCGACGCCGGTGCCGGGCCGCGCCAGGAGGTGGCGCGCCGCATGGCACGCCTGTCGCCGGCGCGGCCGTCGTAGCGGTGCCCCGTCTCGGTCATCGCGAGGCTAGTGGCCGTCGCCCGCCGCCTCCGGCAGCCGCGACGAGCTCACCTCCTCGTAGCGCGTGGGCGGGCGGAACCGGGTGGCGAAACGCTCCCTGAACTCCTCCCAGTCGGCCTCCGTGCGGTCGCGCCCGTCGGTCTCGCACCACATCAGGAACGGCACGAGGAAGGACCTGGCGTAGCGCACCTCCTCGCGGAATATCCGCCCGGAGAGGCCGCCCGCGGACGCCAGACCGCTGGTGTCGAAGCGCTCGAGCGCGGCGTCGACGTCGTAGGGCACGCGCCTGAACTCGGGGACCCACTCGCCGCCCCGCAGCTCGAGCACCAGGTAGTGGGCGCGCGGGTCGCCGTTGAAGGGGGCGCCGACGGCGCCGGTGTTGATGACCGTGAAGCGCCCCCAGGTCGTGAGGAACGGCCTGTGGGTGTGTGACCCGACGAGCACGTCGGCGGGGTGGGCCTCCGTGATCTCCGAGATCGTCTCGGGCGTGAGCTCCGTGCCGTAGCCCTCGCGGTAGTGGCGGGGGCTGCCGTGCGAGATCAGCAGCTTCTGCGCGCCGTCAGGGTGGACGGTCAGGGTCATCGGCAGGGCCTCGATGGCGTCGAGGTAGCCGGCGTCCCCCAGGCGCTCGGCCGACCAGCCGACCGTGCCCCAGAACGGGTCGTCGAACCACGGCTCGGAGCGGTCGCCGCGGCGGCCGAACCACATCAGCATCAGGTCGTCGTGGTTGCCGAGCGTCGCGTCGCCCTCGAGCGACGCCGCGACGCGCTCGAACACGGCCGCCGTGTCGGGTCCGCGGTTGGCGAGGTCGCCGTTGACGATGACCCTGTCGACGTGCTGCCGGTCGATGTCGTCGAGCACGGCCTCGAGGGCGGGCAGGTTGCCATGTACGTCGGCGATGACGGCGAGGCGCACTGAGCCGAGTGTACCGCCGCTCCCTCAGGCCCCGACCGCCGCGCGCATCTCCGCGAGCGGCGGCTCCAGGCCGGTCCACAGCCGCAGGGACGCCGCGCCCTGCTCGACGAGCATCGCCAGGCCGTCGAGCGTCCTCAGGCCCCGCGCCGCCGCCGAAGCGAGCAGCGGCGTGACCCTGGGGTTGTAGACGAGGTCGTTGACGAGCGCGTGGGGCGGCAGCAGGCCGACGTCGACGCCGAGCGGCAGCGCCCCCTCGGCGGGTCCTCCCACCATGCCCACGGTCGTGGCGTTGACGAGCAGGGAGGCTCCCGGCAGCGCCCGCGGGAGGTCTCCCGGCGCGACCGCCTCCAGGCCGCGCACCACGCTCCCCAGGGCGCCCACCAGCGCGGCCGCCGCCGCGGCGCGACGGCCCACGACCACCGTGGGCACGCCCAGTCGCCCCAGCGCGTAGGCGACGGCGTTCGCCGCCCCGCCGGCGCCGAGGAGGACGGCGTGGCCCGCGCCGGGACGGAAACCGGCGCCCGCCAGCGCCGCGGTGAAGCCGGCCACGTCGGTGTTGTCGCCCACGAGCCGACCGCCCCGCGGGACGAGCGTGTTCACGGCGCCCGCCGCCGACGCCGCCCCGGTGAGCTCGTCAACGAGCGTCGCCGCCGCCACCTTGTGCGGCGTCGTGACGTTCGCGCCGAGGAACGAGGGGTCGCCGCGGAGCCCGGCGACCACGTCGGCGAGGCGCTCGGGCGGCACGTCGAGGGCCTCGTAGGTGGCGTCCAGGCCGAGCGTGCGGAACGCGGCCGCGTGCATGAGGGGGCTCAGCGAGTGGCCGGCGGGGTGCGCGAGCAGGTAGGCGCGGCGGGTCACGGTGGAGGAGTGGCTCAGGCGGTAGCGGCCTCGGCCCGCTCGGCGGCCACGCGCGATAGCACCTCGAGAGCGACGTCCACGTCCTCGTCCGTCACCTGGAAGTGCGTCACGAGGCGGCAGCGACGCCTGCCCATCGCGTTGAGCAGCACGCCCAGCTCGGCGCAGCGCGCGGCGAACGAGGCCGCGTCGGCGACCTCGAAGTAGACGATGTTCGTCTGCACGGCCTCGAGGTCGACCCTCACGCCAGGGAGGGCGGCCAGCACCTCGGCGAGGCGCCGCGCCCGGCGGTGGTCGTCGGCCAGACGGGCGGGTCCCTCGGCGATCGCGACGATCCCGGCCGCGGCCAAGATCCCCGCCTGCCGCATGCCGCCGCCCAGCAGCTTGCGGTACCGGTGGGCCTCGGCCACGTGTTCGCGCGAGCCTACCAGCACGGTGCCCACGGGAGCGCCGAGGCCCTTGGAGAGGCAGAGGGACGCCGTGTCGAACCCGGCGCACACCTCGTCGACGCCCACGCCGAGCGCCACGGCGGCGTTGAAGGCGCGCGCGCCGTCGAGGTGGACCGGCAGGCCGTGGTCGCGCGCGACCCGCTGCACGGCGGCCACCACCTCGAGCGGCACGACGGTGCCGCCGGCGAGGTTGTGGGTGTTCTCGAGCACGACGAGGCCCGTCGGCGCCTGGTGTCCGGGACCGTGCACGGCCGCCTCGACGTCGGCGGGGTCGGGGGCCCCGCGCGGGGCCCGCACGAAGCGCGGCAGCGCCCCGGAGATCACGGCCATCGAGCCGGGCTCGTACTCGTACACGTGGGCGCCCTCCGGCACGATCACCTCGTGGCCGCGCCCCGCGTGCACCGCCACGGCGACCTGGTTGCCCATCGTCCCCGACGGCACGAAAAGTCCGGCCTCGTGGCCGGCGAGCTCGGCGACCATCTCCTGGAGCCTGATGACGGTGGGGTCCTCGCCGTAGACGTCGTCGCCGACCTCGGCCTCGGCCATCGCCCGGCGCATCGCCGGGGTCGGCCGCGTGACCGTGTCGCTCCTGAGGTCGACCGGCGCGCGCCCGCTCACGCCGCCCCCGCGGCCGCTACCGGCTCGGCCGGGCCGGCCGCCGCGCCAGGCGCCCACGGCGCCACCTCGGCGAGCCAGGCCGTGAACGCCGCCAGCCCCAGCTCGTACATCGCCTCGCGCCGCTCCCGCTTCGAGACGCCCTTGCGCCTCTCCACGTCGGGCACCAGGCCCCAGTTCGCGTTCATCGGCTGGAACCCGTCGGGGTTCGCCGAGGAGAGGTAGCGCACCAGGCCGCCCAGCATGCTGCGCTCCGGCGGCACGACCGGGGGCAGGCCGCGCACCGCCCGCGCGGCGTTCAGGCCCGCCAGCCAGCCCGTCGCCGACGACTCGAGGTAGCCCTCGGTGCCGGCGAGCACGCCGGCGGTGAACAGGCGCGGGTGCTCGCGGAACGCGAGCGAGGGCTCGAGCAGGGCGGGCGCGTTCAGGTAGGTGTTGCGGTGCATTACGCCGTAGCGGACGACCTCGGCGTTCTCGAGGCCCGGGATCAGCCGCACGACCTCCTTCTGGTCGCCCCACTTCAGGCCGGTCTGGAAGCCCACCAAGGACCACATCCGCCCGGCGGCGTCCTCCTGCCTGAGCTGCACCACGGCGTAGGGGCGCTCGCCGGTGCGCGGGTCCTCGAGGCCCACGGGCTTCATGGGCCCGAAGCGCGGCGTGTCGTAGCCGCGCCTGGCGAGCTCCTCGATGGGCATGCAGCCCTCGAAGAACTCGAGCTCCTCCCAGTCGTGGGGCGTGTGCTTCCGGGCCCGCGTGAGCGCCTCGTAGAACCTGTCGTACTGCTCCTTCGTGAAGGGCAGGTTGATGTAGTGGGCCTCCTGGCCGTAGCGTCCGGCGCGGTACGCCACGCTCATGTCTATCGAGTCGAAAGCGACGATGGGCGCCGCGGCGTCGTAGAAGCCGAGGAACCTGTCTCCCGCCACGGAGCGCAGCGAAGCGGCCAGGGCGTCGCTGGTGAGCGGCCCGGTGGCGAGCACGACGACGCCCTCCGGCACCTCGTCGACCTCGCCGCGGTGGACGGTGACGAGCGGCTCCGACGCCACCCGCGCGGTGACGGCGGCGCTGAAGGCCTCGCGGTCCACCGCCAGGGCGCCGCCGGCGGGCACCCTGTTGGCGGACGCCGCGGTCATCACGACGCCTCCGGCCCTGAGCATCTCGGCCTGCAGCAGGCCCTTGGCGTTGCTCCTGCCCTCGCCGCCGAAGCTGTTCGAGCACACCATCTCGGCGAACGAGCCGGTCGAGTGGGCCGGGGTCAGCTTCGCCGGCCTCATCTCCCACAGGTCGACGGCCACGCCCTCGCGCGCCGCGGCCAGCGCCGCCTCGCTGCCGGCCATGCCCGCCCCCACCACGGTGATCCTGTGCTCCGGCGCAGACATGCCGGCCAGACTAGCACCGGCCCGGAGGCGCGCGGCTAACCTGGGAGCGTGACCACGCCCCGCCGCCGGCGCCTCGCCGCGCTCGCCTGCGCGCTCGCCGCGCTCTGCCTCGGCGCCGCCTGGGCGCAGCCGCCGCGCACGCCGGCCGCGAAGGACTACTACGTCGGGACCGTCGCCCCCGCGGGCGGCACCGAGGAGCCGCTGCTCCTCGACCTGAGCCTCTGGGACGACGGCTTCGCGTTCGCGCGGCTGCAGCTCCCCGGGCGCCACGAGGTGCTGCTGGGGGCGGGTCGCCTCGAGGGTGGCTCCGACCTGCGGCTGGTCCTCAGGCGGGCCCTCCCCGGCGAGGACCCGTGGTGGTCCGCCGCGCTGGCGCGCGCCGCCGCCGCCGGCGAGGCGGAGCCGGAGCAGGCGGGCGAGACCGTGGCCGTGCTCTCGGCCGACCGCGACTACGGCTGGGCCGCCGAGGGACGCACCCTGGCCGGCGTGCTGCGCCTCGCCACCGGCGAGCCGCTGCGCCTGACCGCGACGCGGCTGGCGAGCGAGGCGCGGTGGTCCTTCGACATGGGCCGGGTCTCCTCCGCCGCGGTGCTGCCGCGCTTCCCCGGCCTCGAGGGCCTCAGCTCCTGGCTCGTCGACGGCGCGCTGCCGCCCGCGCGCGGCTTCGCCGCCGAGGGGCTCGCCATGCACGACGCCGGCGAGCTCGGCTGGGGCTGGTGGCGCGAGGAGCGCGTGGACCTGACGGGCGTCGCCGGCCCCTACCTCAGCCTGCTCTCCACCATCGACGACTACACGGGCGGCGCCCATCCGAACTCGCTCACCGGCTCGCACCTGCTCGCGGTGCGCGGCGACGACGTGGCGAGCCTAGGCCTGGCCGACCTCTTCGCCGGAGGAGGCTGGCTCGAGGAGCTGTCCGCGCTGGTGCTCGCGGGCCTGGCGGAGCAGGGGGCGCTGTGGGTGACCCAGGGCCAGGTGAGCGAGCTCGACGCGTCGGACCTCGCCGTGTTCACCCTCGACGCCGCGGGCGTGACGTTCCACTTCTCGCCCTACCTCATGGGACCCTACGCGCAGGGGAGCTTCCGCGTGACGGTCCCCTACGGCGCGCTCGCGGGCCTCGCCGCGCCGGGAGGTCCGCTGGACAGCTTCGCGCGCGGCGACGCGCCGGCGCTCGACGGCGAGGCGCCGGTCGGCGGGGGTGGCTAGGCGCCCGCAGGGAGCGACGGGCCGACGGGTGGCGGGAGCGGCCGCCGGCTCACAGGTACGACCGGCGGCGCGGCCGCACGCCGCGCAGCAGCCAGACCACGACGGCGAGGAGCAGCAGCGAGGCGCCGGTGAGCAGGGCGATCACGTGGTTCCACCAGGCGATCTCGATCACGGCCCGCGGCACCGACGCCAGGGCGAAGCGCAGGCCGTCGGCGACGGCGGCGAAGAGCCCCTGCGCCTGCGCGCCGAGGGGCAGCGCCGCCTCGTCGGGGACGGTGCGGCGGAGGCGGTCGAAGGCCCAGGCGCCCAGCGCCGAGCCGAAGACGATGGCTAGGCCCACGTTGCCGAGCCGCCACAGGCCGCGCGAGAAGCCGACGACGAGGACGAGCAGCACCGCCGCCAGCACGCCGGCGCCCACGGTCCAGCGCGTGTAGCGGGCGCGGGCGGCCGCGCTGAACGCGTCGATCACGGGCGCGACGCCGCGCACGCGCTCGGCCTGGTCCTGCCGCGTGAGCTGCGCCGCCGCCAGCGCGCCGCCGCCCTGGTGGGCGCGCCTGGCCAGCGCGTCCATCACGGCGTCGTTGGCCTCCTCGGGGCTGAGCCCGGCGAGCTGCGAGGCGGGCAGGAGGCCGCTGAGGGCGTCGCCTCCAGGGTCGGCCTCGCCGGCCAGCACCTGGGCGGCCCCCGTGAGGCGCGCCTCGATCTCGCCGCGGCGGCCCAGGAGCAGCGACTGGAGCAGCGCGTGCACCTCGGCGCGGGCGCGCTGGTCGGCGCCCTCGACGAGCCGCGTGCGGAGGTTGGGGTTCGTGATCACCTGACGGGCGGCGTCGATGCCGTCCGCCATGACCATGTCGGCGAGCTGGGAGACCACGGCGACGCCGATCTCGCGGTCGCTCATGCGCGCGAGGCGGTTGGGCGACTCGTAGACGAACACGCCCACGACGGGCTGCACCAGCTCGCCGGGGTTCGCCGCCGCCTGGGCCGGCCAGTCGGCGAGGCGCGAGCCGTCGTCGAGGCCGGACGGCAGCATCGTCGCCTCGAGCGAGGCCCGCACCAGCGAGTCGATGGGGCCCTCCACCGCCGATCGCAGCTGCGCCCCGAGCTCGGGGTCGGCGACGGAGTCGAGCATCGCCTGCGCGCCGCCGGTGATGAGCCTGTCGGCGAGAACGCCGGCGATGCGGCTGACGGCCTGGTCGACGGTGAAGGTGGGCACCTCGGTGGGGTCGGCGAAGACCTCCACGCCGGGCAGGAGCGCCAGCGGCTCGCCGGGGACGTAGGCGGTGCCGGAGCGCACGCCGAGGTCCGCGGCGGCGCCGCCGGGCCGCAAGGTCAGCTCCAGCACGCTGCGGATGACGCTCACGCCCCGCTCCTCGGAGGCGAGCTGAGCCTGCGTGAACAGCAGCACGCCGGCCATCACGGTGAGAGCCAACAGCACCGCGCTGGCCCAAGTCACGTCGCGCTGCCACGCGCTCTGCCTTTCGGTTCGGTACATCTGAGGCGGCCTCCTAGAGCCTGAGCTGCGCGTCGCCAGATTACCGCGTTGCTTACCATGGAGCGGATGGGCCTCTCGGCTAGCGTCGCCGTCTTCCCCCTCGGCGGACCGTTCCACACGCGCTGGCCGCGCTACAACGTCGTCCACGTGCGCGAGTCGCTGAAGGCCTTCGCGCCGCACGTCGTGGCGCTGGCGCCGCTGGCGCCCGGCGCCCTGGCCGACCCCGCCTGGCAGGACACCGACGAGCTGGCGCTGCCGCACACGGTGGTGCCGTGGGCGCGGAGCGCCGGCGTGCCCGTGGTGGAGGTGGGGCTGGCCGAGGACGACCCCGACGACCCCGGCTTCGCGGGCGCCGGCGACGAGCTGAGGCGCTACCTGGAGATGTACGAGGACGGCCAGCTTCGTCTCCGCCGCCTCGACGCCGCCTGGGAGCCCGTGCGCGAGCTGCTCGCGCGCCCCCTCGACCTCGGCGCCGTCCTGGGCGAGCTGCTGCCCGCCGTGGAGCGCCAGCAGGCGCTCGCCCGCGAGCTCCTCGGCGAGGGACCGGGCGACGAGTGGCGCGACGCGCGGGCGGCCGTCGTGGCGAGCCGCGCCCTGGCGGCGGCGCGGTCGGCCGCCGGCGACGCGGACCCGGGGGCTACCGTGAGGCTGGCCTTGCTGGCTAGCTTGGAGGCGGTGCCCGCGCTCAGGCGGGCGCTGGGCGGCCGCGCGGTCGCCGCCGCGGGGGTGCGGGTGGAGATGGTGGAGCCGAGCCCTGTGGACGCCGGGGAGGAGGCGCGGGAGCGCGCCCTCATGGACGCCGCCCTGTCGGGCATGGGGGAGCCGGAGAGCCTGCTCCGCGGCCTGGCGGAGCTCGCCGCTCCCGAGGCCCGCTACCTCGAGGCGAACCTGCTCCTCGAGCTGGGGCGCTTGGACGAGGCGATCGCCAGGCTCGAGGGCCTGGTCGCTGGCGACTTCCACGAGCCCTACTACCTGCCCGGGTTCGCGCTGGCGCGTCTGGGACAGATGATGGACCTCGCGGCGCGCCGCGACGACGCTGTGCGATGCTACAGGGGAGTCATGGCGCTCTCCTACGCCCCCGCCGCCGCCAGGTCCGCGGCCACCGACGGCCTGGCCACCCCCTTCTCCCTCGCCGCCGACGCCGGCGCGCAGGGCGCCTGAGGGCGAGCCCGGGAGGCGACGGTGAAGCGGGGGACCCTGATCCTCATAGGCGTGCTCGCCACTGTGACGGCGGGCACCCTGGCGACGGGCACCATGACGACGGTGGGGCTGCCGCTGACCGCGGCGACCGCTTTCGTGGGGATCGTGGCGTCGCGCCCGCGCGGTTGGGCCTGGCGCCTCGCCGCCGCCGGCTCCCTCGCCTGGCTGGCCGAGGAGGCGTTCTGGCTGCTCAAGCGCCTGGGCGGGGAGTGGGACGGCACGCTCTCCACCGACATCACCTACTTCGCCGGGTCGGTCCTGTGGGGCGCGGCCCTGCTCACGCTGCACGGCCGCCGCGTGCGCACGCGCCTGTGGCTGCTGATGCTGCCGGCCGTGGCGATCGTGGGCTGGATGCTCGTCGTGCGGGCGGCCGACAACGTGGCCATCCAGTTCCCCTACATCGACGCCGTCCTCCTCGTCCTCGCCGTGCCCGCGCTCGAGCCGGCGCTGCGTGGGCGCGCCTCGGAGGGGCGCGTGCTCATCGTCCTGGCGTTCCTCATCAGGGCCGTGGGCTCCGCGTCCTTCGTGTGGCTGTTCAGGGGCGGGGCCCTCGAGGAGGGCGCCGCGCTGGTGTGGCTCCTCTCCTACGGCGCCCTGGCCCTGGGCGCGCGGCTGGAGATAAGCGGCGAGCCGGCCGAGCTCTTCGTGGCCAGCACGTCGGTGGTGCTGCTGGAGACCGTCGCCGGCACGGTGGTGGCCGCCGTGCTGCGCATGGGCAAACCCCTCGACTCCGTCTCCGGCGGCGTGCTCCTGCTGCTCGCCTACTGCCAGCTCGTGGTGCTGATGCTGATCGTCTACACGCAGCGCCTCCGCTACTCGTCGGCCGACAGGGAGCTGAGCGCCTGGGGCGAGCTCGTCGCCGACCTCGGCACCGGGGACGGCACCGGCGACGACCGCGCCCACGCGCAGGCGCGCTTCCTGCGGGCCCTGCGCGAGCGGCTGCCCGGCCTGCGCGGGCTGGTGCTGCACGAGGAGCAGGACGTGCTGGTGGGCGAGCGCGGCTCGTACTCCTACCCCCTGGTCGCCGGCGGCACCGAGGTCGCGCGCCTGCAGTTCGCCGGCCAGCCGCGCGAGCTCGACGTCCTCGACGCCGTCGCGCCGTTCCTCGCCGGGCGCCTGCGGCAGTCGCAGCTCGCGGCCGCGTGGGCCGACCAGGCGCTCAGCGACCCGCTCACCGGGATCTTGAACCGCCGCGGCTTCGCCGTCAGGGCTGGCCGCCTCGTCGGCCGGTCGCGGGCCGACGCCGTGCCGATGTGCGTGGCCATGCTCGACCTCGACCTCTTCAAGCGCGTCAACGACTTCTACGGGCACGCCGTCGGCGACGAGGCGCTCCGCGCGCTCTCGAACGTGCTGCGCCGCAACCTCAGGCCCGACGACCTCGCGGTCAGGTGGGGCGGCGAGGAGTTCGTCGTCGTGCTCTTCGACGCCGACAGGGAGGTGGCCGTCGACGTCATCAGGCGCGTGCGCTCCGACCTCAAGGAGCGCAAGCTCCACCCCATCGAGTGGTCGCTGACGTTCTCCGCCGGCCTCGCCGGCGGCGGCGTGCCGGCGAGCCTCGCCGAGCTCGAGCTGTGGATCGAGGAGGCGGACGCGGCCCTGAGGCGCGCCAAGGCGGCGGGCCGCGACCGCTACGAGGTGGTGGCGTAGGCGCACCGTCCGCCCCGGACCGGCCGCTGGCCGAGCGGGAGCGCGAGGCGAAGGGCGCTCGCCTCCCGCCGAGGACCCCGGCACCTGCGCGCCGAACCGCGCACGACCCCCGCTCATCGGGCTATCATGCGGGCTCATGAGGGAGCTCCTCTACGACGCGGCCAAGCACTACCGCCACGGCCGCGCCCTCGCCGAGCGCGGCGACGTCCGCGGCGCCATGCAGGCGTACCGCGAGGCGCTGAAGGACCTCCACGCCGTCAAGCCGCAGCGCATGCGCGACGTACTGCTCGCGCAGGTCTACCTGTCGCGCTACGTCATAGGCCGCGAGGTCGACAGCCGACGCGCCGACAGCGACCTCCGCATCGGCTACTCGTACGCGCGCACGACGCACGAGCCGCACGTGAGGCAGCTCGCCGAGGAGCTCTGGCGCCAGCGGGCCCCGGCGGAGCGCGAAGGGTAGGCCGGTCGGCGCGGCGTTAGCATGGCCGCCATGGCCAGCACCGTCACCATCGCGGACGCCATGGACGCCCGCGACGCCTACCTCGCGACACTGAGAGACCTCGTCGAGCACGAGAGCCCCACCGGCGACAAGCGCGCCGTCGACGCGCTCGGCGGCCGGCTGGAGCGCGTCCTGACCGAGCGGGGCTGGAGCGTGCGGCGGCACGAGCGGGAGCGCGTCGGCGACGTGCTCCAGGCGACCCGCCGCGGGGCCGGCGGGCCCTCGACGCTGCTCCTCGCCCACATGGACACCGTGTGGCCCCTGGGCACGCTGGAGCGCATGCCCGTGAGGGACGACGGCGAGCGCTTCTGGGGACCCGGCTCGCTCGACATGAAGGCCGGCATCGCCACCGCTGTCCACGCCGTCGACCTGCTGACGGCCAAGGGAGCCGCGCCGGCCGGCGACGTGACGCTGCTCGTGACCACAGACGAGGAGACGGGCAGCCACCACTCGCGCGACCTGATCGAGGAGCTGGCGCGCGAGCACGACCGCGTCCTCGTGCTCGAGCCGGGCCGGGACGACGGCGCCCTGAAGGTCGGGCGGAAGGGCGTCGGCGGCTACACGGTCACGTTCCAGGGCCGCAGCGCCCACGCCGGCAACGACCCGGCGGGCGGCGCCAGCGCGCTGCGGGAGCTCGCGCACTTCCTGCTGTTCGTCGAGGACCTCGCCGACGGCGTGGCCGGCACGACCGTGAACCTCACGGTCGCGAGGGGCGGCATGGCGTCCAACGTGATCGCCGAGGAGGCCGTCGGCACCGTGGACCTGCGCGTTCTCAAGGCCTCGGAGGCCGAGCGCGTGGACGCGGCGGTGCGCGGCTACCGGCCGCGCGACGAGCGCGTGGCGGTGTCCGTCGCGGGCGGGCTGAACCGGCCGCCGCTCGAGCAGACGCCCGGGAACGCCGCGCTGTTCGCTTCCGCGGTCGCGGCGGGGCGGGCGCTCGGCCTCGAGGTGACTGGCGCCGTAGTGGGCGGCGGCTCCGACGGGAACTTCACCTCGGCGCTCGGCGTCCCCACGCTCGACGGGCTCGGCTCCGTGGGCGGCGGACCGCACGCGCGCGACGAGCACGTGCACGTCGCCAAGACGTTGGAGCGCGTCGCCCTGCTCGCCGGGCTGCTCGCCGGCGCCGGCTCCTGAGCACCGCCCCATGAGCCGGGCCGGGCCGGGCGGCGCCGCGCCGCTGTTCGCCGTCGCCGCGTGCGGGGCGCTGCTGACGCTGGCGCTGCCGCCCACCGGCGCGTGGCCGGCGGCGGCGGCACTGGCCGGCGCGTTCGCGGCGTCCGCCAACGCCCGCCGCGGCGCGCGGGCGTTCGCCATCGGCTTCTGGTTCGGCCTCCCCTTCTTCGCGATCTACCTGGCCTGGCTGCCCGCCTCGCTGGGGGACCTCCTGGGGCCGGCGTTCTGGGCGCTGTTCCCGCTCCTGGTGCTGGCCCTCGCCTGCGTCTGGGGAGGCACCACCTGGCTGTCGTGGCGCGCCGCGGGCGGCGGCGGGCGGCGCACCCTCTGGTTCCTGCCCGTCGCCTGGGTGGCCGTGGAGTGGGCCAGGACGCAGGGCTACCTCGCCTTCCCCTGGGGCGCCCTCGGCTACGCCTGGCTCGACACGCCCGTCGCGCAGCTCGCCAGCGTGGGCGGCGTCTACCTGCTGGGCCTGCTCGTGACCGTCCCCGCCGCGCTGCTGGCGCTGCCGCTGGTGGCGCCGCGGTCGTCGCTGGGCCCGCCCTCGCCGCGGCTGCTCCTCGCCCCGGCGGCGGCGCTGCTCGTCGTCGCCGCTTCCTGGGCGGCGGGGTCCGACGTGGGGGCGTCCGCCGAGGCGGGCCTGCGGCCGGCCACCCGCCTGGCGCTGCTGGTGCAGGGGAACGTCGACGCGTTCGGGCGCGCCAGCGGGGCGGCGCACGACCTGCGCGTGCACCTCGAGCTCACCAGGGGCGCCGTGGCGGACGCGCGCGCGGCGAGGACCCCGCCCTACGACCTCGTCGTGTGGCCGGAGGGCGCGGTGATCGGCTACCAGATGGACGGTGCGGCCGCGGCGGCGCTGCACGAGGAGATCACGGGCGCGGCGCCGGGAGCGGCGTTCGTCGTCGGAGGCAGGGCCTACGAGGACGGCCTGTCGTTCAACAGCCTCTACTCCCTGGCCGGCGGCCGGCTCCTGGGCCGCTACGACAAGCACTACCTCGTGCCGTTCGGCGAGCGCTGGCCGCTGCAGGGGTCCCTGCCGTGGCTGTACGAGCGCGTGTTCGGGCTCTTCGGCCTCCCGCCGCTGGCCGGCACGGCGCCGGGGGAGGCGCCGCGGCCGCTCGACACCCCGCTCGGCCCCGTGGCGGCCTTCGTCTGCTACGAGTCGGTGTTCCCGCAGGTGCAGCGCGCCCAGGTCGCCGCCGGCGCCAGGCTGCTCGTCCTCGGCACGAACGACGCCTGGTTCGCCCGCGGCGCCGGCGCCGAGCAGCACTTCGACATGGGCCGCCTGCGCGCGATCGAGACGCGCCGCTGGCTCCTGCGCGCCGGCAACGACGGGGTCACCGCCTCCGTGGACCCCCTGGGCCGCACGGTCACGCGCCTGGAGCGCGGCGTCGCCGGCACCCTGGCGGCGCCGTTCGCCCTCGAGGATGGCCTCACCGCGTGGGTGCGCCACGGGCACCTCACGCCCTACCTCCTGGGCGCCTACCTCGTCGCGTCCCTGGCCGCCCTGCAGGCCGCGCGGCCGCGCGAGGGCGGACGCGTCGCGGACCGCCTGCGGCGGCGCTAGTGGCCGGGTCCCGCAGGACCTCCCGACCGTCCCAGCAGGCGTCCGCGGCCGGCGACCCGGCGCCGGTCGGGGCCGCCGGCGTTAGCATGGCCGCGCCATGAACGTGCTCATCGTCGGTGGCGGCGAGATCGGGGCGCTCATCGCGGCCGAGCTGCACGAGGAGCACGGCGTCACCGTGCTCGACGTCGACCCCGAGCGCGAGGCGGGCTTCGAGAGCCTCGACGTCCGCTTCGTGCGCGGCTCCGGCACCGACCCGGACGACCTCAAGGCGGCCGGCGTCGAGCGGACGGACGCCTTCATCGCCTGCACCTCGAACGACGACATCAACGTCCTCTCCTGCCTGGCGGCGAAGGGCCTGGGGGCGAAGGAGACCCTGGCGTTCGTCACCAGGCAGCGCTACGTAGACGCCTTCAAGGCCAAGGGCGCGTTCCAGTCGGTGGGCCTGCTCATCGACAGGGTCCTGTGGCCGCAGCGGACCCTCGCCCACCAGATCGCCGACATCGTGCGCGTGCCGCGGGCCGTGGACAGCGCCAAGTTCTGGCGCGGGCGCGTCACGATGCTCGAGTACCTGCTGGAGGCCGGCGACCCCTTCCTCGACCGACCGCTGGCCCAGGTGCGCCTGCCGGACGGCGTCCTGCTCGCGGGGCGCATCCGCGGCGACGACTTCGAGATCCCCTCCGGCGGCACCGTGCTGGCCGAGGGCGACCGCGTCGTGTTCCTCGGCGGCACGCAGGAGATGAAGGAGATCAGGCGCCGCTTCGCGCCGCGCCGCCGCTCGCTGAACGTCGCGATCGTCGGCGGCGGCAACGTGGGGTTCATGGTCGCGGAGGCGCTGGCCTACGACCGTGCCAACATCACGATCATCGAGTCGGACGAGGCGCGCTGCGAGAAGCTGGCGCAGTGGCTGCCGCACGCCCTGGTGCTCAAGGGCGACGGCACCGACATCGAGCTGCTGCAGCAGGAGCGCGTCGAGGACGCCGACGTGGTCGTCGCCGTCACCGACGACGACGGCAGCAACCTGCTCGTCTCGCTGCTCGCCAAGCAGCTCGGCATCCCCAAGGTCGTCACGAGGGTGGGCCGGGCGCGGAACCGCCGCCTGTTCAGCCGCGTCGGCATCGACGCCCCGCTGACGCCGCGCACCGCGGCCGTGCAGGAGGTCCTCAACTGGCTGAGGGTCGACCGCGTCGACCACATCGCCAGCATCGAGGACCACGCCGAGGTGATGGAGGTGAGCTTCCCCGCCGACGCCGTGGGCGGCCCGCTGATGTCGCTCGGCGCCCCGGCCGACATGCTCATCGGCGCCATCGAGCGCGACACCAACGTGATAATCCCCCGCGGCAGCACCGAGGTGCGCCCCGGCGACCACCTGCTCGTCGTGACCGTGAGCGACAACGTCGAGGACGTGGAGGCCTGGCTCGACGAGCGCCGCCGGGCGGCCAAGGAGTGATGCGCGGACCGGGGCGGCGCGCCGCGTCCGCCGGGCGGCTCGACGCCGCGCCCGAGGGCGAGGCGCGGACGCACGGGCGCGGGCGCTTCGCGCCCTACGTGCTCGGGACCGTGATGATCGTCCTCGCCGGCGTCGCGGCGCTGTTCGCGCTCTACGCCGCCTTCGCGCGGGAGCCCGTGGGCGGGTTCCTGGCGTTCGTGGCCGTGGCGGCGCCGTTCGGGGTCCTGCTCCGCCGGCTCGGCAGGTCGGAGGCCGAGCCCGGCCGCCGCGAGGCCATCGCCACGGTCCTGCTCACCTGGCTGCTGGCGCCGCTCCTCGGCGCCGTGCCCTACCTCGTCGACCTGCGCCTGCCCCTCCACGCGGCGGTGTTCGAGTCGTTCAGCGGCTTCACCTCCACCGGCGCCACCGTGCTCACGGCCCTCGACACGCTGCCCCGCTCCCTGCTGCTGTGGCGGGCCGTGACGCAGTGGGTGGGCGGCATCGGCATCATCGTCCTGTTCGTCGCGGTGTTCCCCCAGCTCTCGATCGCCGGTCGCCAGATGTTCTTCACCGAGCTCCCCGGCGTCAAGGACGAGCGGATCACGCCTCGCCTGCGCACGACCGCGGCGGCGGTCCTGTCGGTCTACGCGGGGCTGACCGTGCTGTGCGCGGCCGCCTTCGCGCTGCGCGGCATGCCTCTCGTCGAGGCGTTGGGGCACTCGCTCGCCACCGTGTCGGCCGGCGGCTTCGCCATGCACGACGTCGGCCTGGCCCACTACCTCGACCCCGGCATCGAGTGGGTCGCCGTGGCCTTCATGCTCGTCGCCGGCCTGAGCATGCCGCTGCTGTGGCGCGCGCTGTTCGGTAGGCCGGGCCTGCTCCTGCGCGACGCCGAGGTCCGCGTCTACCTGGGCGTGGCCGCGGCGGCGTCGCTGGCGCTGGCGCTGCTGCTGCGCGAGGACGGCGGCCTGCCGCTCAGGCAGGGCGTGTTCCACGCGGTCAGCGTGATCACCACGACCGGCTACAGCACCAGCGACTTCGCAGCCTGGGCGGAGCCGGCCCAGGCCGTGCTGATCGTGCTGATGCTCGTCGGCGGCAGCACCGGCTCGGCCAGTGGCGGGGTGAAGGTGCTGAGGTGGCTGATCATCGCGAAGAACACCGTGCGCGAGGTCAGGCGCGTGCTCTACCCCCGCGCGGTGCTGCCCGTGCGCGTGGGCAACGCCATGGTGCCGGAGGAGGTGCTGCGGGCCGTGGCGGCGTTCATAACTCTCTACGTGACGCTCGTGGCCCTCACCACGGTCGCCCTGGTCATGCTCGGCACCCCGTTCGTGGAGGCGCTGACGAGCTCGCTGGCCTGCATCGGCAACGTCGGGCCCGGCCTCGGCGCCGTGGGCCCGTACGGCTCCTACGCCGAGCTGCACCCGGCCGCGCACCTCGTCCTAGCGTTCGGCATGTACGCCGGACGCCTGGAGGTCGTGACCGTCTTCGTCGTGTTCGCCCCGGGCTGGTGGCGTCTGCCGCGGCGCAGCCCGCTGGCGTGGTGGCGCGCGGAGCGCTCGTGAGCCGCCGCGCACCGCCCCGGCCGGCGAGACCCCGGCGACGTGCGCGTTCGCGGTCGGGGCGGTCCCGGGCCGGCGGTCGGGCGCCCTAGGGCGCCGACGCCCCGGACATCCTCACTCGTCCCACTCGGCGCCCTCCAGCAGGTCGAGCAGCAGCTCCCTTATCGCCCAGAAGGTCGCGGGCTCCACGCCGGCGTCGGCGCGCACCACCTTCGTCTCGTCCGGCCAGTCGACGAGGACGTACGAGGTGGGGTTGTCGAGGAACGAAGACGCGTAGGTGTCGTCCAGCTCCGCGAACCCGGCCTCCTCGACGAGGCGCATGACCTGGCGCAGCCGTCCCGCGTCGACACGGCCGGAGTGCTCGCCCAGTCGCTCGACGTTCGCCTCCCCGACGTACGTGAACCGCCCGTCCGCCGAGAAGATCGCCGTGAAGGTCGGGCAGCCCACCAGGCAGTTCGTCATCTCCACGCCGATGCGGGTCACCCTGGGCGCGGGCGGCGTCGGCGCCGCGCCCGCGCGCCCGGGGGCGCACCTGGCGCCGGGGGGCGCCTCGCAGGGCGGCTCGCCTGCCGCCTGAGCCGCCGGCTCGCCGGCGGCCAGGACCCGGTGCAGCACCGCGAGCTCGCCCGCGGCGGCGTGCGCCCCGAGGACGAGCACGACGAGGAGAGCCAGCGCCGGGACGAGCCGACGCGCCGAGCGGGGACGTGCGGCCGAGTTCTTCATGAGACCATGCTGCCACGACCCGAGCCTCGCCGTTCATGGTGCCCCGGTGAAAAGGCCTTCACCGACGCGGCGTGAAGCTTGTGGAAGGCCGGACCGCGAACTTGTGGCACACTTCACGTCAGCGAGGCTGGAAGCCATGACGCCACCCGGCTCGGCGACCGTGCGCGGCCGGAGACGGGCGGCCGCCCGTCTTCCCATGCCCGGCAACGGCCGGGACACCGCCACATGGCCTCGCGGTCGGAAGGGGTCTAGATGAAGTCCATTCGCCTCACGTGGCCGGTGGCGCTCATCGCGCTGCTGGTCGTCGCCTGCGGCGGTCCGGGACCGACAGAGCCGACCGCCATGTTCTCCGACGCCGACCTCGAGGCGGCGGAGACGTTGAGCGTCGCGCGACAGGTGACGCTGCCTCAGGGCGACGCGAGCGCGACCCTGAGCGCGCCCTTGATCACCCGCGACGACCTGACGGCAGGCGGCCCACGCGCCACGCTCTCCCTCGACTCGAACAGGAAGGGACGCGGCGGCGTCGACGACCTCGGCGGCTACGTCGCCTACGTCCGCCAGGACGGCGCGTTCTACTCGATCCACCTCGTCGACCTCGACGACGAGGACTCGCCGGAGTCCGACGGCGAGCGCGTCGTCTACCGGGGCAGGAGGCCCATCGAGTCGGTGTCCGTCAACCGCGCCGGCACGCGCATGGCGTTCATCGCCCAGTCCCACGCCGGCGACAACGACGTCTTCCTGCTCGACACCGAGAGGGGCCGCATCCAGCGGACGCGCACGCCCGACGTGAACGAGACGCACATGTCGATGGCGCTCGACGGCATCTCCGTCGCGTGGCAGGGCGGCACGTCAGACGCGCCGAGCATCGTCTGGTACCACGTCTTCGCCGGCGGGCTGGAGATCACGCCGGAGGTGTGGGAGGCGCTCTACGGCGCCCCGCTCCACGCCACGCAGCCGTCGCTAGCGGGCAACGGCACGTCGATAACGTTCTACGAGACGAGCGGCGGCCTCGCCCAGCTCATCGGCCAGCCGGCGGTGGGCAGCCTGGCGGTGCTCGACCTCGTCCTCGACGAGTGGGACGTCACGGCCCTGGACCTCGGGGTCCTCTACCTCTCCACCGACCTGTCGTGGCCGAGCCTCTCCTACGCCGGTGACAGGGTCCTCTTCTACGAGGTCTTCAACGGCACCCCGTTCCTCTCGATGATCGACCTCGAGGCGCAGGTGCTCATCGACCTGCTCGCCGGCACCGAGCTGGAACACCCCTACCTCACGGCCGACGGCGACCACGTGGCCCTGGGCTTCGGCGGCGACGTCTGGGCCGGCCCCATCGACGGCGCCATCCTGCCCCTCACCAGCGACCCTGACACCGTCGACAGCGCCAGCTACTGGGCGCGCGGCAACTTCACCTCGTACGCGGGCACCAACACCCAGGGCACGTTCGTCCGCCCCGGCGGCGACGGGCTCACCGACGAGCAGCGCACCGTCGGCTTCCACGCCTTCGAGTTCAAGCCCATCACCAGCGACTTCTACGCGATCGAGAGCGTGCAGGACTACGACGGCTACCTGCTCCTCTACGAGGGCTCGTTCGACCCGTCGGCCCCGGAGGCGAACCTCCTGGCGACGAACGACGACTGGCAGGGCCCGTTCGACGAGGAGACCGGCGTCGGCACCTCGCGTATCGTCGCCGAGCTCGCGAAGGGCGCGAAGTACGTGGTGGTCACCAGCGCGTGCGGCGCGCCGGGCTCGCCGTGCGGGCCCAGCGAGGGCTTCTTCAGGAACCTGATCGTCGACGGGGCCACGCCGCCACCGCCGCCGACCGAGCTGCCCCCGCCCGACGACAGCAAGTTCAACATCACGCTGCGGTTCTGGGACGACAGCCTGTCGGACGCCGAGAAGGCGGTGTTCCAGCTCGCCGCCGACCGCTGGGCCGAGGTGATCTCGGGCGACCTCGAGGACATCGAGGGCTTCGTGCTCACCGAGACGCAGGTCACGGCGGGAGCACCGGGCCTCTTCGGCACCCTCGACGACGTCATCATCGACGCCGCCAAGGTGCCCATCGACGGCGCCAACGGCACGCTGGCCCGCGCCGGCGCCGTGTGGATCCGCGACGGCGGCGCCTCCGACGGCCTGCCGATCTACGGGATCATGGAGTTCGACGAGGCCGAGTTCGGGCCAGGCGGCTTCTTCGAGGACATCGACGCGTTCGCCGAGACGATCATGCACGAGATGGGCCACGTGCTCGGCATCAGCCGGGCGTTCTGGATCCCGCGCAACTTCATCTCCGGCAACCCGCCCGACACCTCCGTGTGCTCCGACGTCGCCGACCCGGACTTCAACGACCCGCGCTACGAGGGGCCGCAGGGCAACGACGCGTGGGCGAACTTCTACGGCGCCGGCGCCGGCGAGAAGGTGCCGATCGCCAACACGAACGGCTGCGGCACTGCCGACAGCCACTGGCGCGAGGTCTACCTGCAGGACGAGCTGATGACCGGGTTCGCCAGCGGCAGCGGCGAGCCGCTCAGCCGCGTGACCATCGGCGCGCTCGAGGACCTCGGCTACGTCGTCGACTACGCCGCGGCCGACGACTGGTCGATCCCGCCGCTGCCCACGCTCGCCCAGGTGTCCCCGAACCCGCAGCAGTACCAGGTCGAGTTCGACTTCGGCATCCCCTACACGAACTCGCTGCTCGGCGAGGCGGAGGCGGAGGTCACAGCGGTCGACCTGCAGCTCGGGCTCGGCAACACCTCGACGAGCGGCTGCGAGCCCGAGGACTTCGACGGCTTCCCGGTCGGCAACATCGCGCTGGTCCAGCGCGGCACGTGCGCGTTCGGCCTCAAGGCCCAGAACGCGCTGGACCATGGTGCCGCGGCCATCCTGATCGGCAACCAGGGCGACACGGAGGACCGCATGCTGCCGCCCAACGGCACCTTCGGCGACGCCCCCATAGCCATCATCGGCGTGCCGATCTCGTACGAGCTGATGGTCGAGCTGTCCGAGACTGACGGCGTGGTCGTCGCGGTCGACACCGACACGTCGGACAACCGCGCCGCCCTCAGCCCGCAGGCGCTGCCGCTGGTCCAGTGGCGCCTGGCCGAGGACCTGGTGCCCATCCAAGGCGCCATCGACCGGGACGGCAACGTCACGCGCTTCGGCGACTGAGCGCCCCGCGGCGGGGCCCCGAGCCGCCGCCACGGCAGAACCGCGGGAGGCGCCCCCTAGGGGGCGCCTCCCGCCGTCGGGGCGGTGCCGACGCGTCGCCACCGCCGGCCGGCCCGGGCTATGCTCGCCTGCGTCGCTCGCCCCAACGCCAACGCCGCGGACGCCAGCTCGCGGCACGGAGGAGACATGGCAGAGAGCATCGAATCGGTCCTGCAGGAGTCCCGCACCTTCTCCCCCTCCGAGTCGTTCCGCTCGCGGGCGCACGTCTCCGACCCGGCCGAGTTCCAGCGCATGTACCGGCGGTCGCTCGACGACCCCGAGGGGTTCTGGGGCGACGCCGCCAAGGAGCTGCTCCACTGGTTCGAGCCGTGGCGGAAGGTGCTGGTGTGGGACGAGCCGCACGCGCAGTGGTTCGTGGGCGGCAAGACGAACCTCGCCTACAACTGCCTCGACCTCCAGGTCGAGCGCGGCCACGCCAACAAGGTGGCGTTCTTCTGGGAGGGCGAGCCGGGCGACAGGCGCACGCTCACCTACGGCCAGCTCCTCGAGGAGGTCAGCCGCTTCGCGAACGTGCTGAAGGGCAAGGGCGTGGGCCTCGGGGACCGCGTGGCCATCTACATGCCGATGATCCCCGAGACCGTGGTGGCCATGCTGGCCTGCGCCCGCATCGGCGCCACCCACTCGGTGGTCTTCGGCGGCTTCTCGGCCAGCGCCCTGGCCGATCGCATCAACGACGCCCAGGCCGAGGTCGTGATCACCGCCGACGGCGGCTACCGCCGCGGGCAGGTCCTGCCGCTGAAGCCGGCCGTCGACGAGGCCCTGCGCGAGACGCCGAGCGTGCGCAGCGTGATCGTGGTCAGGCGGGCCGAGAACCCCGTGAGCATGGAACGCGGGCGCGACGAGTGGTACCACGACCTCATGCGCGAGGCGTCAGACGACTGCCCCGCGGTGCCCGTCGACGCCGAGCACCCCGCCTACATCCTCTACACCTCGGGCTCCACGGGCCGGCCCAAGGGCGTCCTGCACACCACCGCCGGCTACCAGGTGTACACGGCGCTGACGACCAAGTACGTCTTCGACCTCAAGGAGGACGACGTCTTCTGGTGCACCGCCGACGTCGGCTGGGTCACGGGGCACAGCTACATCGTCTACGGACCCATGGCACTGGGCGCCACGCAGGTCATGTACGAGGGCAACCCCGTCTACCCCGGGCCCGACAGGCTGTGGGAGCTGGTGGCCCGCTACAACGTGACGATCTTCTACACGGCCCCCACGGCGATCCGCACGTTCGTGAAGCTGGGCGCCGAGCACCCGGCGCGGCACGACCTCACCACGCTGCGGCTCATCGGCACCGTGGGCGAGCCGATCAACCCCGAGGCCTGGATCTGGTACCGCCGCGTGATCGGCGGCGACCGCTGCCCCGTGGTGGACACCTGGTGGCAGACCGAGACCGGCGGCATCATGATCTCCACGCTCCCCGGCGTGCACGCCACCAAGCCGGGCTCCGCGGGCGTGCCTCTGTTCGGCGTCGAGGCCGCCGTCGTCGACGCCGAGGGCGAGGAGGTCGGCCCGAACCAGGGCGGCTACCTGGTGATCAAGCGCCCGTGGCCGGGCATGCTGCGCACCGTGTACGGCGACGACGACAGGTACCGCAACCAGTACTGGGGCGAGGTGCCGCACGCCTACTTCTCCGGCGACGGCGCCAGGCGCGACGAGGACGGCTACTTCTGGATCATGGGCCGCGTCGACGACGTCGTGAACGTCTCCGGCCACCGCCTGGGCACGATGGAGGTGGAGTCGGCGCTGGTCTCGCACCCCAAGGTCGCCGAGGCGGCCGTCGTGGGACGGCCGGACGAGCTCAAGGGCCAGGCGATCGTGGCCTTCGTGACGCTCGAGCAGGGGTTCGAGGCCACAGAGGACCTGCGCGAGGAGCTGAAGAGGCACGTCGTGCGCGAGATCGGCGCCATCGCCAGGCCGGAGGAGATCCGCTTCGCCGACTCGTTGCCCAAGACGCGCTCCGGCAAGATCATGCGCCGGCTGCTGCGCAGCGTCGCCACCGGCCAGGAGCTCACGGGCGACGTCAGCACGCTCGAGGACCGCACCGTCGTCGAGAGGCTGCGCGCGGCGGACGCGTGAGCCGAGGCAGCTAGGGGAACCTGGAGCGAGTCGCCGCCGGGCCAGCGGAGCCGGGGCGCGTTGGCCGACGCCTCACAGCCGGCCTAGAGGTCGCGCCTCACTTCGCGCGCCGGGCGTCTAGGGGCCGACCGCGCCGGCGTCGACCGCGCGTGGCCGGCCGCCGCGGGAGGAGCGCCCGCCACCCTCCGCCTGCGGCCGGCCGCGCGTCTGGCCCACCTGGCTGTAGAGGATCGAGCCCACGAGCAGCGCCCCGCCGACGACGCCGCGCCAGCCGAGCTCCTCGCCGAGCAGCAGGTAGGCGAACAGGGCCGCGAACACCGGCTCGAGCCCGAACACGAGGGCGGCCACGTGGGCGGGCACGACCCGCTGCGCGTGCACCTGCAGCACGGCCACGCCGGCGGTGGCCACGAGGGCCAGGAAGGCGACGGCGGCCCACGTCCTCACCGGCACCGTGGGGATCACGTGGGCGACCGGCGTCGCCCACAGCCAGGCCAGCGCCAGCATGGGCAGGTGCTGCATGAAGGCGAGCGAGTTGGCGTTCACGCGACCGCTCACCTCGCCCAGGTAGACGATGAACAGCGCGTAGGTCACGGCGGTGACGAGGATCAGCAGGTCGCCGGCGTTCACGGACGAGAGGCCGTCGCGCGTGGCGATGATCGCCAGGCCGACGAACCCCACGGACGCGGCCAGGTAATCGCGCGCGAGCAGTGGCCGGCGCCAGAAGGCCGCGGCCGCCACGGGCGTCAGCACCACCGAGAGGCCCGTGATGAAGGCGGCGTTCGAGGCCGAAGTGATGCCCAGGCCGACCGTCTGGGTCGCGAAGCCGATGAACGCCAGGACCCCGAGCCACAGCGACGGCACCAACGCCCGGCGGTCGAAGCCCGTCCAGGCCAGCGCCAGCGCGGCCAGCGTGAACCGCGCGGCCAGCAGCAGCGAGGCCGGGATCGTGTCGAGCGCGTCCTTGACGATGACGAAGGTCGACCCCCAGACGACGGTGATCGCCACGAGGACACCGAGTCCCAGGGTCGGCGACATCCGGCCCATTCTCCCACGGCCCGCGGGGGCGGCGAGGAGGGCTGGGGCGAGGTCCGTGGTCCGGCGCGCCGAGGCGCGACGCGACCGACCGCCCGTGCGTCCTTCCGCGACGCCGTGGCGCGTCGGTGCTCTTGGCCAGCGCGCTGCGGCGCGCGACCCCCCGCCCCGGTGCGGGCCCCGCTACCATGGCTGCGATGGCGGTCCGCGAGGTCCCGGCGAGGTCGTTGGTGGGCGGTTCGCGCGTCGGCTACGGCGAGGACGCGCACCGCCTGGCGGCCGGGCGGGCCCTCTGGCTGGGCGGGCACTCGATCCCCGAGGCGCCGCGCGGCGCGGCGGCCCACAGCGACGGCGACGCGCTGCTGCACGCGCTCTCCGACGCGGTCCTCTCGGCCTTCGCGCTGGGGGACATCGGCGTCCACTTCCCGCCGGGGCAGCCCGAGACCGCCGACATGGACAGCCGCCTGATCCTCAAGCGCTGCCTGGAGCTGGTCGCCGAGCGGGCGCCGGGCGCCCGCCTCGTGAACGCCGCCGCCGTCGTGACGCTCGACGCCCCCAAGCTCGGCCCCCACCGCGACGCCATAGTGGCCTCCTGCGCCGAGTTCCTCGGCCTGGCGCCGGGGCGCTTCGGGCTGACGTTCAAGACGTCGGAGGGCCTGGCGCCCGACCACGTGCAGGCGCGGGCGACGGTGCTGTTCGAGGT
>DASVDQ010000101.1 GCA_036381035.1 Trueperaceae bacterium
GACGCCCAGCGCTCGAGCTCCGCGAGGTCGGGCCCGGCCGGCAGGGTCTGGCGCACGTCGCCGGGCCACCAGTACCAGGTGCGCCCGGCGTACTCGAACGGCTCGGCCGCGGGGACGTTCTTCGCGATCAGCGCGTCGAGGGCGCCTGGCACCAGCGCCGTCACCACGGTCGAGTCCCCGGGCACGGGCGGCGGCTCCTCGCCCCTGGCCGCGGCCTGCGAGCGCAGCTCGTACCCCAGGAGTGCCGCGGCGTAGCCCTTGTTCACCAAGGACTCGACGTTGTCCTCGTAGATAGCGATGCCCGTGAGGCCGAGGTCGCGGTAGCGCTCGGCCAGCTCGAAGCTGGTCATGCCGACGAGCGCGGCCTGCTCGGCGAGCGCCTGCTCGTCCATGACGACCGCGACCTCGACGCGCGAGCCCTCCGACGCGACGCGCCTGGCCACGAGCGCGAGAGCCGGCACGAGCGAGAGCGCCAGCACGACCCACAGCGCCCGGCGCAGGACGCCACCGAGCGGCCCGCCGGCGGCGCCGTTCGGCCGTGCGGCGCCCGGGCCGCGCCTCAAGGACGCGCCCCCGCCCGGGCCACGGCGGCGGGCTCGCTAGCGGCCCCGCCGATGCGCGCCCGCACGTGGTCGACGAGCACGCCGATGGCCGCGACGTTGCGCCCGCCCTCGGGGACGATGACGTCGGCGTACTGCTTCGTGGGCTGTACGTAGAGGTCGTGCATGGGCTTCACCGTGCTCCGGTACTGGTCGATGACGCTCTTGGCGCTGCGCCCGCGCTCCGAGACGTCGCGCTCGAGGCGACGGATGAAGCGCTCGTCGGGCGGCGCGTCCACGTACACCTTGAGGTCGAGCCGGCGGCGCAGCTCCGGCTCGTGCAGCACCAGGATCCCCTCGACCACGACCACGGGAGCCGGCTCGAGGCGCAGCGTCTCGGGCAGCCTGTCCGACGCCTCGAAGTCGTAGAGGGGCCTGTCGACGGCCTGCCAGGCGATGAGCCTGTCGAGGTGCTCGACGAGGTAGGGCGTGTCGAACGCGCCCGGCTCGTCCCAGTTGATGGCGCTGACGCCGTCGAAGTACGGGTCGCTGGCGCGGCGGTAGTAGACGTCCTGCGGCAGCACCAGCACGTGGCCGAGCGCCGCGTCGGCCATCGCCGCCGCGATCGTCGACTTGCCGCTGCCCGTGCCGCCCGCGACGCCTATCACGTAGGGTCGCGGACCGGGACCACCCATCGTCACGCGACCGTGGCGGCCTCCCTGGCCGCGTGCCTGACCGCGGCCTCGATGAAGCCGGTGAACGGCGGCGAGGGGCGCATGAGCCGCGACTTGAACTCGGGGTGGCTCTGCACGCCGAGGAAGAACGGGTGGCCGACGAGCTCGACGGCCTCCACCAGGCCCTCGCCGCGGCCCTCCATGCCCGGCGTCACGCCCGAGACGACGAGGCCGGCGGCCTTCAGGCGCTCCACGTAGTCGGGGTTCACCTCGTAGCGGTGGCGGTGCCGCTCGTGCACCGTCCCGCCCTGCCCGACGGGCAGGCGGTAGACGCGCTCGAGCGTCGTGCCGGGGAAGACCTGCATCGGCCACGAGCCCAGGCGCATGGTGCCGCCCAGGCCGTCCACCTCGAGCTGCTCGGGCATGAGGTCGATGACCGGGTGCGGGGTGTACGGGTCGAACTCGGTGGAGTTCGCGCCCTCGAGCCCGGCGACGTCGCGGGCGAACTCGATGACGGCGACCTGCATGCCGAGGCAGATGCCGAGGTAGGGCACGCCGCGCTCGCGCGCCAGGCGCGCCGCCGCCACCTTGCCCTCGATGCCCCGCACGCCGAACCCGCCCGGCACGAGGATGCCGTCGTAGCCCTCCAGCGAGGGCGGGTCGTCGTTCATCAGCCTCTCGGCGTCGACCCACTCGACGTTCACGGCCGCGCGGTTCGCGATGCCGGCGTGCTTCAGGGCCTCGAGGAGGCTCAGGTAGGCGTCTGGCATGGCCACGTACTTGCCCACCACGGCGATGCGCACGGCGCGCTCCGGCCGCCTGAGGACCCTCACGGCCTCCTGCCACACGCGCAGCTCTGGCGTCACGTGCTCGAGGTGCAGCTTGCGCTCGATGAAGCGGCCCACGCCCTGCTGCTCCAGCATCTCCGGCACGGCGTAGACGTGGTCGGCGTCGTAGGAGTTGAAGACCGCGTCGGGCTCGACGTTCGCGAACAGCGCGATCTTCTGGAGCTGCTCGAGAGGCACCTCCGCCTGCGAGCGCAGGATCAGGGCGTCGGGCTGGATGCCGACGCCGCGCAGCGTGGCCACGGAGTGCTGCGTGGGCTTGGTCTTGAACTCCTCGCTCGTGCCCAGGTACGGCACCAGCGTGACGTGGAAGTAGAGCGTGTTCTCGCGCCCGGCGTCGAAGCGGAACTGCCTGATGGCCTCGAGGAACGGCAGCGACTCGATGTCGCCCACGGTGCCGCCCACCTCGACGAGCACGACCTCGGCGTCGGCCGCCTTGCCTGCGGCGCGGATGCGCTCCTTGATCTCGTCGGTGACGTGGGGGATGACCTGGACCGTGTGGGAGAGGTAGGCGCCGCGGCGCTCCTTCTCTATGACGCTGAGGTAGACCTGGCCGGTGGTGACGTTGTTGCCGCGCGCGAGGTCGACGTCGAGGAAGCGCTCGTAGGTGCCGATGTCGAGGTCGGTCTCGGCGCCGTCGTCGGTGACGAACACCTCGCCGTGCTCGTAGGGCCGCATCGTGCCGGCGTCGACGTTGATGTAGGGGTCGATCTTGACGGCCGTGACCGAGTACCCCCTGGCCCGCAGGAGGGCCCCGATGCTCGAGGTGGCGATGCCCTTGCCGAGGCTCGATACCACCCCCCCGGTGATGAAGATGTACTTCCGGTCCATGGCCAGACCACCTTCCCGGGACTGCATGGTAGCACCCG
>DASVDQ010000102.1 GCA_036381035.1 Trueperaceae bacterium
CGTAGAGGCTCTTGGGGTTCTCGACGTCCGGCTCGATCACGAACGCGTCGAGCTGCGGCGTGAACGCGCCGAGGGTCGTGCGGAAGTAGAACTCCGGGATCGGCTCGGCGAAGGGGATGCCGTAGTGCTCGAGCATCAGCCTCAGGGCCAGGCCTGGCGTGAGCGTCGCGGGGACGCCGTCCTGGCCGGGGATGAGCACGAAGCTCTCCCTCGGATAGATGCGGTTGAGCTCTCCGACGAGCGTCTCGCCGACGTACGTGATGAGCCCGCCGGCCTCGGTCTTATCGACGATGCGGAACGTGTACAGGTCTCGGTCGGGCGCGAGCTCGTCACCGATGCGGTACGTCTCGCCGAGGGGCAGGTCGACGTTGGGGAGGAACGTGACCTCGAGCTGGGCGTCGGTGAAGATCCCGTCGAGACGCTCTGAAAGGTGGACGCGCACGGGCGCGTCGAGCCGCGGAGAGGTCCACCAGACGAAGCTGGCGAGGTCGATGTAGGTGAGCTGGTTCCCGAACGCCGTCCCGCTGAAGTACGAGCGGGCGTCGCCGGCCATGGTGGGCAGGCGACCGCTGGCCTCGATCGCTCGGGCGAGTGGGACGACCGGCGGTTGCTCGGAGACGGGCTCGGGAAGCGCCATGAGGGTCTAGGCGGCCCTGGCCCAGCTGCTGACGAGACCGAGGCGCAAGGTGTCGGTGTTCTGCTTCGTGTACGAGGCAGGGTCAGTGAAGAGCACTAGCCAGCCCGACCGGTTCGTCGAGAAGTTTCCACCCGAGGTAGATGCAACGATGAATCCGTACCAGGCGGCGTTGAGTGACCCAGCGGCGATCGTCCTGCGCTTTATGCGCTGATGAGTTCCAGCGACGTACGCCTCAAGTGCAACGTTGTCGCCTGAAATGGTGTTCGGGTCAGGGTCAATCTGAGAAGTGACAGCGTTCTGCCTAGCGTAGGCAAGGGCGGACGTTATGCGACGTACAACCTGGATGTTGGCCGAGCTTGGATTCCAGACATTGAACGGCCACGCCTCGTTGCCGGTCAGGTAGACGTGCCCCCCGTAAACAACATCTAGGGGTGTCGTTCCGATAAGGTTGTTCCCGGCGTCGTACTCAGCGATGTTGATCGTCGCGGGCGTCCCAGCCTCCGGAGCCGGCAGCTCGACGGTCAACGTGTGATCCACGCGCAGCGTCTTGCCGTTGAGGAGGCTGACCGTGATGGGGTCGCCCTCACCGTCGCGGAGCAGCTCGCGAACTCCAATCGCTCCGCTGGACTCAGGTGAGAGGCCGAACTCGGCGATGTTCCTGTCGGCGTTCATGGTCACGAGGCGGGTGATGAGGCTCTCAGCGCGCCAGACGTCGTCCGTGTCGTCGAGTTCGTACGTCGTCGAACCGTTCGAGAAGGAGCCGCTCGAGGCAGCGCGCTGCACCTCCGCAGCGAGGGTCGTGTCGCCGACAGAGGGTGCCGCGCTGCCGGTGCCGACCGCGAGGTACCTGCGCCATGTCGCTGACGAGCCAGGGTCGGTGCCGAAGCAGTCGGCCGCCGCGATCTGGTCGAGGCCGAGGTCGGTGATGAGGTTGGGCTGCTCGACTCCCTCGGCGGGGGCCAGGGGGAAGCCTGATGGGTTCCTCGGCACCTCGGGTATGCCGCGCTCGTCCAGCACCTGCCACCTGATGCGGCCCTTCAACGTCGCCCGCATGGGCAGGAGAAGCCCGCCTGGTGTCCGCTGGTGTCTGCCTGCCTGCTGCATGTGATCCTCCTAGACGGTTTGGACCCGGATGTCCTCCGGGGTGACGGTCGCGTCGAGCTCGTCCTCCTGCGCGTGCTGCACGATCATGGTGACCACCTCGATGCCCTCCGGGGCGACCGCGGCGTCAACCGTTTCAATGATGGGGACGGAGAGGACGCTGCCGACGACCGCAACGTCCTCCGGCTCCACGGAGGCGTCGAGGACGTCCTCCACGAGCACTTGCAGCGTGTCGCCGATGACGGCGACGTCCTCCGGCGTGACGCCCGCTGCAAGCTCGTCTGCGGACTCGCTGTTGAACAGTTCGCTCTGCGCGACCAGGTCTTCCGGGACCACGCCCGCGGCCAGCTCGTCCTCCGCAG
>DASVDQ010000103.1 GCA_036381035.1 Trueperaceae bacterium
CCCGACCCGGACTGGACGGTCGGCACGAAGGTCGGCCGCGGGCCCGGCCGCGCGCCGGAGCACTACGTGCTGGACGCAGTGCGCCTCAGGGGCAGCCCGTCGCAGGTCCAGGAGCTCTTCATCAGAACCGCCCTCGCCGACGGGCCGGGCGTCGTCCAGGTCATCCCCCAGGACCCTGGCGAGGCGGGGAAGACCGTCGCGCAGCAGCGCGCCACCCTGCCCGAGCTGCAGGGCATCGCCGTGCGGATCGTGCGGCCTACGGGCGACAAGGTGACCCGCTTCCAGCACGCGAGCTCGCTGGCCGAGCAGGGCCTTCTCAAGGTCGTCCGCGGATCCTGGAACGACTGGTGGTTCTCGGACCTCGAGGCGTTCCCGGACGCGACGCACGACGACACGGCCGACAGCCTGTCTGACGCAGTGAACAACTGCCCGGCGCCTTCAGCGTTTCGGGTGAGGGGAGCCACCGCATGACCAAGACCAAGGCGGCGCCGGTCGTGAAGGCCCGCGCGTTCGCCACGACCGCCCTCGACCTCGAGCCGGCCCTGCAGCTGCGCATCGACACGCCCCTCGAGGCTGAGCCGAGCGAGGCGGCGCAGACGCACGACGCCCGCGTGCGCGTCCCCTGGCCCATCCCCGCGTCGCAGCTGATCGACTTCTACCTGGCCTCGCCGTGGCTGGGAGCGATCGGCAACCTCCTCGCCGACGCCGTCAGCAGCGCGAAGTGGGACCTGGCCGCCCGCGACGTCGACACGAGCGGGCAACCCCTCGACCGCGCCGGCGACTTCGACAAGGCGTCCGACGAGAACTACCGCCGCGCCAAGGCCTGGCTCAGCAGGGAGACGATCGGCAGGGAGGGCGTCAGCGAGCTCGACCTGCCCGCCCTCCTGAGGGCCCTGTGCGTCGCGAACGACCAGACCGGCAACGTGTTCGTCGAGGTCCTCCGCGACCAGACCGGCCGCGAACCCATGCAGGTCAGCCACCTGCTGCCGCAGTTCGTCTGGTACGAGGCGCGCGACACCGGCCTCGTCCTCAGGCAGGAGGACCCGTTCGGGAAGCCCGTCAACTTCGTGCCGTTCGGCACCCGCAAGGCGGGCGACAAGGACACGCGCGAGTTCCTCCACCAACGCCAGACGAACCTCGCGTCGAGCTTCTACGGCCTCCCAGCGTGGATCGCCAGCCGCGACAGCGTCGAGGTCGACAACCAGCACCGCAAGTACCTCCGCGGCTTCTTCAAGAACCACGGCACGCCTCGCTACCTCGTCACCGTCACCGAGGACCCCACCTGGACCGGCTCCAAGCCCGGCGACGACGCCCTCGACGCCCTCTTCGAGCAGGTCCGCGGCTTCCTCGAGGCGAACCAGGGCGACATGGCCGGCAGGAACCTCATCCTGCAGTACCCCGGCGGCATCACGGTCACCGCGCAGGCCCTCGACCACAAGCTCGAGGATCCCACCTTCCCGAACACCGCGAAGCTCGCGCGCGACGAGATCCTCGCCGTGCGGCACGTGTCCCTGATCAACCTGGGCCTGCCGGAAGGCGGATACCGCGCCACGGCCGAGACGCAGGCCGACGACTTCGTGACGCAGGCGCTGATCCCGTTCGCAGCGCCCGCCGTGGCGATCATCAACCGCATCCTCCACGCGCCCGCCCCCAGCGGGCTCGGCATCACGGACTACGACTTCGAGCTGACGTTCGACGACGCCGAGCAGCTGATGCGGAAGGTGGAGGCGCTCGTGAAGGCCGCCGGCGCCCCCGTCCTCTCCCAGGCGGAAGCCAGGCAGGTGCTCGGGTACGAGCCGGCCGGCGAGACCAAGCCGCTGCTGCCGACGACGATGCTCCCCGCCGGCGACTTCGCCGCGGGCGGGCCGGATGCGCCGGCCGAGGACTAACCCGCGCCTAGCGCGCGCCCGGCACCTGGCGCAGGTCGAGGCGGCCGTCCGGCGGTACGCGCCCGAGGTCTGGACGGCCACACGCCGGCTCCACGCCAAGTGGCTGCGAGAGGCGCTCGCCGCCGCCAGGCCGCTACTCGACCGCCTCGTCATCGAGGCCAGGCTGTACGAGCTCGAGGTCGAGTGGCTCTCCACCGAGCTGGCGTGGCTCGGGTACGAGATCAGCCCTGACGAGCTGCTGCAGCAGCCTGAGGTCATCTGGACGCTG
This sequence comes from Trueperaceae bacterium, assembly GCA_036381035.1. NCBI lineage: Bacteria > Thermotogati > Deinococcota > Deinococci > Trueperales > Trueperaceae > Trueperaceae bacterium. The sequence continues at coordinate 2,158 of DASVDQ010000103.1, forward strand.
AGGCGCCTAGCGACCACCACACCCAGGCAGGCCGGCTTCCTCACCACGGACCCGAGACTGGACACTCTCGTGAGGGAGACCGTGCGGATCCTCGAGGACGACCTGTCGACCTTCTGGCGGACCCTCACCGACCCAGAGACGCTCGCCAGGCGCCTCGTCGCCCTGAAGGCCGAGGGCGTGCCGTACGTCGAGGCTTCCAGGCAGGTCGCGCGCCAGTACGGGACCGAGTTCTACCGGGCCGAGCGCCTCGTCCGCTCGAGCTACAACACCGCCGCGAACAACGCAGCCGCGGCCGCCCTCGAGGAGGCGGGCTTCACGAAGAAGCGCTGGTTGACGAGCCGGGACGCGCGCGTACGTCGACCGACGCCGGGCAGCCCGTACGACCATGCGTCAGCCGATGGCCAGACGGTCCCCGTCGATCAGCCGTTCATCGTCAGCGGCGAGCCCCTCATGTACCCCGGCGACCGCTCGAGGGGCGCGAGCGCGGGGAACCTGATCAACTGTAGATGTAGCGTGATAGGCGTAGAATGAACGTCCCTCGCGGTGCGTGAAAGGCGGAGCTCGATCCTTGACGCGATTATGAGCGGCTCATGCTAGACTCCCACCAGCACATGTAGTGCTTCCGGCCCTCGGGGCCGCGTAGATACGCGAACCCGGAGGGCTTGTCTCTGTTCGGACGCCGCCACAACCTGCAGACCAGAGCCGCGGCTGCCGTCGCGGCGCCTGTCGGCGTACCCCGCAGCGTTGACCTGACCGTCCGCGCCGGCGCAGGCGACACCCTCCTCCTCAGAGCCAGCAACGACACCGTCGTCGACCGGTACGGCACGATCATCACCGCCGAGGCGCTCCTCCGGGATTGGTGGCCGGGCTACCAGCAGCACCGCACCCTCTCCCTCCAGCACAACCTGCCCGAGCTCCGCGGCATCGAGGGCCGTCCCAACGTGGGCCTGGCGCAGCGCGTCGACTTCGCGCCTCAGCTCGAGGTCACCGGCCGCGTCCTCGACGACCACACCCGCAAGCTGATCCAGCAGGGCAAGGTACGCAGCGCCTCCCTCGAGTTCGTCCCCCTCGAGGTCGAGACCCGCACCGACAAGTCGGGCAAGCGCGTCGAGGTCTACCACCGCCTCTCGAGCGAGCCCGAGCACTGCGGCCTCTCCCTCGTCGACGTGCCCGGCGTGCCCGGCGCGGACATCCTCTCCATCCGAACCCTGCCCGCCCTCTGGGCGTACGCCGTCGTCGACCCGCGCGTCCTCAACGGCGAGGTCACCGATCCCGAGGAGGTGCGGCAGCTGGCGTGGCTGCCTCATCATGACGAACGCAGCCACGCCGTCGACGAAGCGCTGTTGGCCCGGGCGCTCGCTGACCTCGAAGCGGGCCGCGTCAGCGTGCCACCGTTCGCCAGCCTCACGCAGGCGCAGGTGGTCGAGAGAGCCCGCGCTCACCTCGAGCGGCACACCAGCCTCCGGCTCGGCAGAAGGGCCGAGCCGGAGCCCCTGAAGGAGGGGGAGATGAACGAGTGGATCAGGGCCCGAGCCGCGCAGTACGCGGCCGAGGGCATGAGCCAGGCCGACGCCGAGGCGAAGGCCAAGGCCGACTACGACAAGCTCGCGCCCGAGGTGCGAGCCAAGATCGAGGGCACACCCGCAGAGGACGAGCAGGAGACCAAGGGCCTCCTCGCGCGCCTCTTCGGCCGCAACGGCGGCGGGGACGTGCACGTGCACGTCGGGCAGCCCGCAGAGCAGGTGCAGGCCCGAGCCGCCGGCGAGCCCGCCGACGCCCAGCCCAAGGCCGAGCCCAAGCCGAAGGCTGAGGAGAAGCCGGCCGACAAGCCGCAGCAGCGCAGCGCGCGCGACATGTGGCTGCAGGCCCGCGCCGCCCTCCTCCAGGTCGAGGAAGGCCTCAGCGAGGCCGACGCCCGCGCCGCCGCGCAGGAGCAGCTCGACGCCGACCTCGGCCTGCAGGCGCGCCTCGCCGCCGCGCCCGCCCCCGAGCCGGCCGACCGCCAGGACCTCCCCCAGGAGATCCGCGCGCTCCTCCGCCGGCCCGAGGACCCCATGGCCGCCATCGCCAGCGGCCTGCGCATCCGCAGCCCCAGGCTCGAGGGCGACCAGCTCCTCGCCGAGGTCCTCATGCGCACGGTCGTCCCGCAGGTCGGCCGCCAGCGCCCGTCGACCAGGCAGCTGACCGAGGCGTACAACATGCTCGCCGAGGCCGGCATCCACTCGCGCGCCCTCTCCATCGAGACCGACGGCACGGTCATCCGTGAGGAGCTCGCGCGCCAGTTCGTGGTCAAGCCCGAGCCGGACGTCGTCTTCCGCAACCACATGCGGAGCGTGCCGATGGCCGGCGTCAAGAAGCAGACCTTCCCCCGCTTCGACAGGGCCGGCATCACGCACGAGTGGGGCCGCACCTCGACCGACCCGATCACGGACAGCGAGCCCACGCTCGACACGTTCGACATCGAGGTCAGCGAGCTGAACTCGAAGGTCGTCGTGCCCGACTCCTTCCAGATGTTCAACGCCCAGGGCATGTCCTTCGTGGCGCAGAACCTGCTCCCGGCCATGCGCGGCGCCGCCCAGTACGAGGAGGACCGGGCGTTCTTCATGAGCACCGGCACCGCCACGGACCCGGCCACGTTCAAGGGCCTCCGCAGCGTCACCGGCGTGACCAGCGTCAGCGCCAGCACGGACGGCGACGCCTTCGACCTCAGCATCCTCTCGAGCCTGCTGAGGGCGATGCCGGTCGCGTTCCGGTCCGACGTGGCCAGGCTCGCGTTCTACATGCCCATCAGCCTCGCCGACGACTTCGCCGAGATCATCAGCGAGCGCGCCACCGTCCTCGGTGACCGCCTCCTGTCCGAGGCGAGCGGCGTCGGCCCGCGCGCCTTCGGCATGTACCGCGGCGTGCCCGTGTACGGGATCTCGCACCTGCCCAACAACGAGACCCAGGGTGGGTCGACGGACTGCGGCACGGTGTTCCTCGTGCACCGGGACATCCCGGTCATCGGTGACGCGCTCACCATCAGGATCGAGCCGTACCGGCGCGAGAACTTCATCGACGTACTGCAGCTGCAGGCGTGGGTGGGTCTCGGGTACCAGTTCCCGGCCGGCGTCGTGCGCCGCGTCGGCGTCCGTCCGCGCCTCCAGGGCTAGTGAGCCATGGCGAAGCCCAAGGCTCTGACCACCCAGGCCGGTAAGGGCGGGGCGGAGCTCCCAGAGATGGGGGCTCTGCTCCGGTTCCTGCAGGAGCGGTTCCTCGCCGTCAAGGACACGACCGAGACGGACACCAGCGGCTGGAAGGAGATCACGCTGTCATGACCAAGGCCAAGAAGACCACGACGAAGAAGGCCAAGGCCGAGGCGGCGCCGGCCAGCGAACCGACCGTGGCCGCGCCCGTCGAGGCCGCCCCCGCGCCTGCGCCAGAGCCCGCAGCGCCGGCGATGGTCGCGTGCAGGCTCGGCCCGACGAGCAACGTCGGCCGCCTCATCGTCGGCCGGGTCGTGATCGAGCGAAACGTCACCTGCCGCATCCCCCGCGCCGAGTTCGAGCGCCTCAAGGCCGAGTACGGCCTCGTGGAGGTCGAGGAGTAGCCATGCCCTGGCTGGATCCCGACGTGGTGCTCCCCATCGCGGGGCACACGCCCGAGTCGCCCCTGAGCAGCGCTCAGGCGGCGGCCGTCGCGTTCGCCGAGCAGGCCATCGAGGCCCGCACCCGGCTCACGTGGGGATCCACCAGGAGCGAGACGATCACCGTCCGCCTCAACGCCGCCAA
>DASVDQ010000104.1 GCA_036381035.1 Trueperaceae bacterium
CCGCCGCCGCCGCCGCGGGAGCCGCGCGGCGCGACCTTGCCCTCGAGCTCGGGCCGCACCAGGTCGATCTTGCCGCGCTCGTCGATGTTGTGCACCTTGACCCTGATGAGGTCGCCCTCCTTGAGGTAGTCCTCGACGCGCTGGACGCGCCCCTCGGCGATCTGGCTGATGTGCAGCAGGCCGTCGGTGCCGGGGAAGAGGGTGACGAAGGCGCCGAAGTCGGTGGTCTTGGCGACCCGGCCGAAGTACTCCTTGCCGACCTCGGCGGTGGCCGTGAGCCCCTCGATCTGTGACTTGACGGAGTTCGCCGCCGCGGAGTCCTCCGAGTAGATCCGCACGGTGCCGTCCTCGAGGACCTCGATCGTGGCGCCCAGTGCCTCGAGCTCGCGGATCTGCTTGCCGCCGGGGCCGATGACCACGCCGATCTTGTCGACGGGGATCTTGACCTGGATGATGCGCGGCGCGCGGGGGGAGAGCTCGGGGCGCGGACCGGGCAGCGCCTCGGCCATCTTGGACAGGATGTGGAGACGGCCGCGCTTCGCCTGCTCTAGCGCCTCGCGCATGATCGCCGGCGTGATGCCGGAGATCTTGATGTCCATCTGCAGCGCCGTCACGCCGTCGGCGGTGCCGGTGACCTTGAAGTCCATGTCGCCGAGGGCGTCCTCGCTGCCGAGGATGTCGGAGAGGATCTTGTACCTGCCGCCCTCCATGACGAGGCCCATCGCGATGCCCGCGACCGGGGCCCTCACGGGGACGCCGGCGTCCATCAGCGAGAGCGAGCCGGCGCAGACCGAGGCCATCGACGAGGAGCCGTTCGACTCCAGCGTCTCCGCCACGACCCTGATCACGTAGGGGAACTCCTCCTGCGAGGGGATCGTGCCGACGAGCGCCCGCCTGGCCAGGTTGCCGTGGCCCAGCTCGCGGCGCGAGGTGCCGCGCAGGCGCTTGACCTCGCCCGTCGAGAACGGCGGGAAGTTGTAGTGGAGCATGAACTCCTCGGTCTGCTCGAGGCCGAGGTCGTCGACCAGCCTGTTGCTGCGGCCCGTGCCGAGCGTCGTCACGCCCAGCACCTGCGTCTCGCCGCGCGTGAAGACGGCCGAGCCGTGCGCCATGGGCAGCACGCCCGTCTCGATCCAGATGGGCCTGATCTCGTCGGGCCGGCGTCCGTCGGTGCGGAGGTCCTCCTCGAGGACCATGCGCCGCAGCTCGGCCTGCTCGGCCTTGTCGAAGGCGGCCTTGAGCTGCTCGACGAGCTCGGCCGCGCCGGGGGCCTCGGGGTCGGGCACGCGGGCGGCTATGAGCCTGTCGCGCAGCGCCTTCACGGCGTCGGCGCGCTCGTGCTTGCCCTTCGTGAGCAGCGCGTCCCTCAGGCCCGCCTCGCGAGCGGCGCGCGTGACCTCCTCGACCAGGGCGTCCTCGAGCTCCACGGCCGGCGTGAACTCGCGCTTCGGCAGGCCGACCTCCTCGCGCATCTCGGCGATGAGGGAGACCACGCGGGCGAGCTCGCGCTGGGCGAACTCGATCGCCCCGACCATCACGTCCTCGGGCAGCTCGTCGGCGGCGGCCTCGACCATCAGCACGGCGTCGGCGCTGGCGGCGACCGTCAGCTCGAGCTGGCTGAGCCCATCGTGGAGGTCCTTCATGCTCGGGTTGAGCACGTAACGGCCGTCCTGGTAGCCCACCGTGCAGCAGGCCGTGGGTCCCGCCCAGGGGATGTCGGAGATCGACAGCGCCGCCGAGGCGCCGATCGCGGCCAGCGGCGCCGGGTCGTTGACCTGGTCGGCCGAGAGGATCGTCGCGATGACCTGGACCTCGTTGCGGAGCTGCTTGGGGAACAGCGGCCTGATCTGCCTGTCGATGAGGCGGGCGTTGAGCGTGGCCTGCGTGCCGGGACGTCCCTCGCGGCGGAGGAACGAGCCCGGGATCTTGCCGACGGCGTAGTGCCGCTCCTCGTACTCCACGGTGAGCGGCAGGAACGGCATGGGCGACGTCGCGTCGCTCATGGCGGCCGTGACGAGGACCAGCGTGTCTCCGCAGCGCACCGTCACGCTGCCGTGGAGCTGCTTGGCGTACTTGCCCGTCTCGATGATCAGCTCGCGGCCACCCAGCTCGGTCCGGTACACCCTGTGGCCCGCTAGTCCGTGTCCTTGTGAGTCCACTCTCTCTCCTTCTGCTCCCGCTCCGCCGCCGCTCCGCGGACCGCGCCGCGGGCGGTCACCGCCGGCCCAACCTCAGGCGGCGAGGCGCGTAGCGCCCCGCCGCCCGGGATCGTGGCGTTCCCCTCGCCCGCGGCGGCCGCGGGGAGGCGTCGTCCGTATGTGACCCCGGCGTTCAGCGCCGCAGGCCCAGACGGCCGATAAGGTCCTTGTAGGCCTCGTAGTCGGTCTTCTCGAGGTACGACAGCAGGCGCTTGCGCTTGCCGACCATCATGAGCAGGCCGCGACGCGAGTGGTGGTCCTTCTTGTGCGTCTGGAGGTGCTGCGAGAGCTCCTCGATGCGCTTGGTCAGCAGCGCGACCTGGACGGCCGTCGAGCCCGTGTCGTTGGCGTCCCTGCCGAAGGCCTTCACGACCTCGGACTTCTGTTCGGCGGTGAGTGGCATCCTCTCTCCTCGTGCGTAAGATCCCTCTCCGGCGCGGATCCAGACCTAGACGTCGATGCCGAGCCAGAGGCGTCCTTCCGGACAACCGTGAGAGTCTAGCACGGGGACGGTCCCTGGGCCGAGGGCCGTGACACCGTCGCTCGCGTCCCGTGGACCGCCGCCGCGAGATCCCGGCGCGTCGCCGCGGCGGGACGGCCCGTCGAGCGTCCGGGACGCCGTGGGGCGCCCTTCAGGGGTGGTCCTCGAACCAGCCGACGATCGCCTCGAGGCGCAGCACGCGCCGGTCGGGGCGCCCGGAGCGCGAGAGCTCGTGGCACTCGCCGGGGAAGCGCAGGAGCTCCACCTCGGCCCGGCCCAGGCGCTTGAGCGCCGCGAAGAGCTGCTCGGCCTGCTCGATGGGGCAGCGCCAGTCCTCCTCCGAGTGGACGAGCAGCAGCGGCGTGCGCACGTTCGCCGCGTTGCGCACGGGGCTCTGCCGCCACAGGGTGTCGAGGTCGGCCCAGGGTCGTCCGCCCAGCTCGCGCTCCACGAACGCCGGGCCGATGTCGGACGTGCCGTACATGCTCGTCCAGTTGCTTATCGAGCGCTGGCTGACGGCGCTGCGGAAGCGGTCGGTGACGCCCACGAGCCAGTTCGTCATGAACCCGCCGTACGAGCCGCCCGTGAGGTGCAGGGGCGCGTCCGTCGCGCCCAGGGTCGCCAGGGCGGCGTCGGCGATGTCGAGCACGTCCCGCGCGTCGTCGCCGCCGTAGTCGCCGAGGACGTGGGCCGCGAACCCGTGGCCCAGGCCGGCGCTCCCGCGCGGGTTGCCGTAGACGACGGCGTAGCCGCGGGAGGCCAGGAGCTGGAACTCGAACATGAACCCGGCGCCGTAGGCCGTGTGGGGACCGCCGTGCACCTCGAGGACCGCGGCGCGGTCGGCGCGGGGCCGGCGCGGCCTCATCACCCAGTAGCGCACCCCGTGGCCGTTGGCCGCGAAGGGCCCCTCGGGCCGGTGCAGGTGCAGCCCGGCACACCACTCGTCGTTGAGCCCGGAGAGGCGCGTCTCGGCGCCCCGCGCGTCGCGGAACCAGAGCTCGCCGGGATGCACCGGCGACTCGGCGACGAACACGGCCGCGCCGCCGCCCAGCGAGGCGAAGGACGTGACCGCCCGCGGCTTGGCGCCGTCCTGCAGGCGCTCGAACGACCCGTCGAGGCCCAGGAGCCCCAGGCCCGTGACGCCGTCCGCGAACGCGTTCACGAGCAGCACCGGCTCGCCGCTCGCCAGGCTCGTCCAGGCCGGCCGGTTCGGGTGCGCGCCGTGGCGCGAGTCGCTCGCCTCGGCGGGGCTGACGTCGAGGTCGCCGGAGACCAGGCGCCTGGCGTTCGGCACGTCGCCGTCGCCGCCGGCGTCGAAGAGGAACACGCCGGTGTGGCTCACCAGGTCGTCGCGGTGCGACGCGGCCACGGCCAGGTAGCGTCCGTCGGGGGAGGGGGAGACGCTCTCGACGCTGCAGAGGCCGGCGGCGACGACGCGCTCACTGCCGCGGCGCAGGTCGACGGCGACGACGTCGGCGCGGAAGTCGGCCTCGGCCCGCTCGTCCCCCGGGCGTATCAGGTAGACGACGTCGGGGTCCGGACCCACCGCGAGCCCGTGGGCGCGCTCGGGGAGGCTCAGCACGAGCCGACCGTCGCCCGCCAGCGTGACGGCGTGCAGGTCGGGGGCTCCGGGCGGGTAGAAGCCCTCGCCGTCGCCGCGGTAGCGCAGGCGCCTCACGCGCAGCGGCAGGCCCTTCTCGGCGCGGTCGTCCTCCTCCTCGCCGCGCGAGAGGTAGAGGAGCTCCTCGCCGGACGGGTGCCAGACGAACTCCTTGACCCCGGCCGCGTGCTCGGTGAGGCGGCGCGGCTCGCCTCCGGAGAGCGGCATCACGTAGAGCTGGGGCGGCTCCTTCTCGGCCCGCACGGACAGGAACGCCAGGTGGCGGCCGTCGGGGCTGAAGCGCGGCGAGAGGTCGCGGTGCTCGGACCGCGTGAAGACCACCCCCTCGCCGAGCGCGGCCCGCGGCCAGCCGTCCTTGCCCCTGCGACCCGGACGCGCCGACGCGGGCAGCGCGAAGAGGTGGACGCGGGCGCGGTAGCGCGGCGGCGCGTCCCCCTCGCCCCGCACGATCTCGGTCACGACCGCGGCGGCGGTGCGGCCGTCTGGCGACACCTGCGGGTCGGAAACGAACCTAAGGCCGTGGAGGTCCTCGGTCTTCAGTCTGCGCGCCATGCTCTCCCCTCAGCTCCCGCGCGCCGCGGCGCGCTCGCGGCCCCTGGCGACGGCGTAGAGCAGGATGCCGGCCGCCACCGAGGCGTTCAGCGAGCCGATGCGGCCCGTCATGGGTATCGTCACGAGTCCGTCACAGCGCTCGGCCACGAGCCGGCGCATGCCGCTGCCCTCAGACCCGATCACCAGGGCGGCGTCGCGGTCCCAGTCGATCAGCTCGGGCGCCACCGCTCCCGGCCCCGACGGGGCGGCGCCGTAGACCCACACGCCGCGCTCCTTGAGCTCGTCGATCGTCCTGGCCAGGTTCTTCACGACGACGACCGGGAGCAGGCTGGTGGCCCCCGCCGACGCCTTGACGACGACGGCGGAGAGCGGCGCGCTGCGGCGCTCCTCGGTGACGACGCCATGGGCGCCGAGGGCCTCGGCGCTGCGCACGATGGCGCCGACGTTGCGGGGGTCCGTGAGGTGGTCGAGGAGCACGAGCAGCGGGCGCTCGCCGCGCGCGGCGGCCAGGTCGAACGCGTCCCGCAGGTCGCCGGTGCGGACCTCCGGCAGCTCGGCCGCCACGCCCTGGTGCTGCGTCGTGCGCAGCGCCTGGTCGAGCTGGACGCGCGGCACCTCCTCGACGTCGGCCCCGACCCTCGCGGCCTCCTTCCTGAGCTCGGCCAGGAGCTTGGGGTGGACGCCGCGCGCCACCATGACGCGCTCGGTCTGGCCCTGGCGCAGGGCCTCGAGGACGGCGTTGCGGCCGTAGATGAGCACCTCAGGGAGTATACGTACGCTCCGGCAGGGCGAGACGCCGCAGCGCGCGCCGCGCCTCCGCCTCGTCGCGGGCCAGGGCCTCCCTCAGCTCGTCGAGCCCCGCGAAGGGCCGCTGTTCGCGCAGGAAGGCGTGGAAGAGCACCGTGACCACGCTGCCGTAGAGGTCGCCGGCGAACCCGAACAGGTGCACCTCGAGGGTCGGCGGCTCGTCGGGGAACATCGGCTTGGTACCCGAGCTGGCCATGCCGCCGTAGGTGCCGGAGGGCGTCTCGACGGTCACCGCGAAGACGCCGGGCGGCAGCGCCTTGCGCTCGCCCGTCGAGACGTTCGCCGTGGGGTAGCCGATCGTCCGGCCGCGCTCCTCGCCGTGCACGACCTCGCCGGTGGCGCGGTAGGGGGCGCCGAGCAGCTCGTTCGCGCGCTCGACGTCGCCCCTCCCCAGGTGCTCGCGCACGCGCGAGGAGCTGACGACCTCGCCGCCGTGCGTCACGAGCCCGAACGCCTCGAGGCGCGTGGCGATGGGGGAGAGGTCGTTGAGGTTCCCCTGCCGTCCGTGGCCGAAGCGGAAGTCCTCGCCCACGACGATCGTGTGGGGCTTGAGGCGCCGGAGCTCGTCGACGAACGCGGCCTTGTCGGTCTTGGCGTACTCGCGGCTGAACGGCAGCATCACCACGGCCGTGGGGCCGAACCCCGCCAGCAGGTCGAGCTTCTCGCGCTCGCTGGAGAGGTAGGTGGCGTTCCCGAACACGACGCGCGCCGGGGGGAAGAACGTGACGACCACCGACGGCGCGCCGTGGCGCTCGGCGAGCTCGCGCAGGCGCCCGAGGAGCAGCCGGTGGCCGCGGTGCACGCCGTCGAAGTTGCCTATCGAGAGCATCACGCCCTTGAGGTCGAGCTCGCCGAGCGCCCGCACGACGCGCATGGTCAGGGCAGCTCCCCCCTGGCGCCGAGGAGCACGGCGAGCGCCAGCAGCGTGGTGGCGCTGGTGACCTCGTCCCCGGCGGCCACCGCGCGCCACGCCTCCAGCGCGTCGCGCCACTCCGGCTCGAGGTCCTCGTCGTCGTCGCCCTGCAGGCGCAGCGGCGAGGTGCCCTCGGCACGGAACAGGTGGGCGCGCTCGTCGGTGAAGCCGGGGGAGACGTAGCACGAGGTAAGCGGCGTCAGCTCGCCGGTGAGGCCGACCTCCTCGGCCAGCTCCCGCGCGGCCGCCTCCGCGGGCGTCTCGCCCGGCTCGACGAGCCCGGCCGGCACCTCCCAGGTGACCCGCCCGATGGCCACGCGGCGCTGCCTCACCCCCAGCACCCGCCGACCCTCGGCGACCAGCACGGCGACGGAGTCGGCGTGCCTCACGACCTCGTAGCGTCCGTCCAGCCTCTCGAGGGTGACGATGCGCCCCGCGTGGATGACCTCGCGCACGGTCTCGCAGACTAACAGAACGCCCGGGCGCGCTCAGCGCCCGGGCGCGGGTGTCGGAGCGGGAGCGGCCCCGTCAGTTCTCGTTCAGGTCGGGGTTGTAGCGGAGGAACGCCGGGATGTCGTAGTTGCTGGGGTCGTAGGTGCGGTTCGTGATCGTCGTGCGCAGGTGGGTGGGCCTGAGCACGCGGGTCTGCGGCGCCGAGTCGAAGCCGGCGGCGATGACGGTGACGCGCACCTCGTCGGCCGCGTCCTCGTCGTAGGTGACGCCGAAGAGGACGTTGACGTCGTCGACCTCGGTGGCCTCCGAGATCTTCTCGACGATCTCGGTGGCGTCGGCGAGCGTGAGCTCCTCGGAGCCGGTGACGTTGATGAGCAGGTTGCGGGCGCCCTCGACGCCGCGCGCCAGCAGGGGGCTGTGCGTGGCCGAGTTGGCGGCCTCCTCGGCGACGTTCTCCCCGCGGCCGGCGCCGATGCCCATGAGCACGGTGCCGGCGCCCTGCAGCAGCGCCTTTACGTCGGCGAAGTCGACGTTGATCATGCCGGGCACGTTGATCACGTCGGAGATGCCGCGCACGCCGTGGTAGAGCACGCGGTCGGCGACGCGGAAGGCGTCGTTCAGCCTGACCTTGCGGTCGAGGGCGGAGAGCAGCCGTTGGTTCTCGACGACGATGAGCGCGTCGACCTTGTCCTCGAGCCGGCGCAGGCCCTCCTCGGCCTGGCGCATGCGGCGCGGGCCCTCGAAGGAGAACGGCGTGGTCACGACGGCGATGGCCAAGGCGCCCAGCTCGCGCGCGACCTCGGCGACGACGGGCGCGCTGCCGGTGCCGGTGCCGCCGCCCATGCCGGCGGTGATGAAGACGAGGTCGGCGCCGCGCAGCGCCTCGGCGATGCGGTCCCGGTCCTCGATCGCGGCCTTCTCGCCGATCTCGGGGTTCGCCCCAGCGCCCAGGCCCTTGGTGATGTGGTCGCCCATCTGGATGCGGACGTCGGCGAGGCTGGTGGCCAGCACCTGCGCGTCCGTGTTGGCGGCGACGAACTCGACGCCCTGGAGACCAGTCTCGATCATGCGGTTGACGGCGTTGTTGCCGCCACCGCCGAGGCCTATGACGCGGATGACCGCGTTCTCACTGAAGCTCATCGCCATGCGCTCACGCTCCCCTGACCGTCAGAAGAAGTCCTTGATGACGTTCCGCACCCTGTCGAACCAGCCTCCGCCCAAGCTGCCCTCCCTCTTCTGGCGCCGCGTGGCGCCCGCCGGGCCCGTCTGCGCCATGCCGTAGCGCACCAGCCCGACGGCCGTGGCGTGGGCCGGGCTGGCGACGACGTCGGACAGGCCGGAGACGCCGTCCGGCTTGCCGATGCGCACGGGCAGCCGGAAGCGCTCGTTGGCGACCTGGTCGATGCCGGGCATCAGCGAGGCGCCGCCGGTGATGACGACGTTGCCGGCCAGCAGCTCGAGGGCGCCCATCTTCTGCTCGATGTTCCTCTTCACGAGGTCGAGGATCTCGACCACGCGCGGCTTGATCACCTGCGCCAGCTCGAAGGTGGAGATCGACGCGGTGTAGTTCGGGTTCGCGACCTCCAGCTCGACGTCGCGGTCGGCGAGCTCCGGCAGGGCGACGCCGTAGCGGCGCTTCACGCGCTCGGCCTCGTCGGACTGGATGCGCAACAGCTGGCTGATGTCCTGGGTGACGTGGTCGCCGCCGACCGGGATCACGGCCGAGTGGGCGAGGGTGCCGCGGCGGAACACGCCGATGTCGGTGGTGCCGCCGCCGATGTCGATGAGCACCGTCGTCAGCTCCTGCTCGCCGGGCGTCAGCACCGCCAGGCCGGAGGCCAGCGACTGCACGACGAGGCCCTCGACCTCCACGCCGGCGTCGACGGCGCAGCGGCGCAGGTTCTGCAGCGGCCCCTGCGCGCCGGCGACGATGTGGACGTCGACCTCGAGCCGCACGCCGGACATGCCGACCGGGTCCTTGATGCCGTCGTTGCCGTCCACCACGTACTCCTGCGGGATGACGTGGAGGACCTCCATGTTCTGCTCCAGGGGCACGGCGCGCGCGTTCTCGATCGTGCGCTCGATGTCCTGGCGCGTGATCTCCTGGCCGCGGCGTATGGCGGCCATGCCGTGGCTCGTGAGCGCCTTGAGGTGGCTGCCCGCCACGCCGACCCAGGCGGACCTTACCTCCACGCCGGCCATGCGCTGGGCCTCGGCGACGGACTGCTTGACGGCGACGATCGTCCGCTCGAGGTTGACGACGACCCCCTTGCGTAGGCCGTCGGAAGGCACCGTCCCCTCGCCGATGATGTCGAGCACGCCGTCCTTGGCCACCTCGCCTATGACCGTGCAGATCTTGGTGGTACCGATGTCGAGCCCGACGATGATCCGCTCGTCGCTCATGCAGGGGCCCTCCAAGGCAGGTCACTCATCGCTGGTCGCCACCCCCCAGGGGTAGACCGACACGGTACCGCCGCGGTGGTTGACGAAGGCCGACCATTGCTCACGCAAGGCCTCGGCGCTCGGGGTGTGAAGCGTTGTGCCTATCAACTGGATCTCGAATCCTTCTGGCGAGTAGCTTATCACCTGCACTCCGAAGGGCCTGAGGAGCCTCACGAGCTCCAGCGCCTCGGAGGTGCGGTCCTCGCCCCACCCCCTGAGCACAGGCAACGCTGCGGCCTCGTCGGCCGGGACGCCGGGAAGGACTGTACCATCGGCCGACCAGGTCGTGACGCCGTCCGTCAGCGCCGGCGTCCGCTCGGTCACGTGCACCGAGACCGTGTCCGGCCAGCGGCGCACGACGGTGGCGGAGAGCACCCACGGCTCGGCCCCGAGCCTGTCCACGTTGCGGCGGGTCACCCACAGGAAGGGGTCGCCCGGGTGCACGCCGGCCATGTCCATCACCTGTTCGGCGGTGAAGCGCTCGTTGCCCGTCACGACCACGTGCTCGACGCGCGGCCAGAAGCGGCTCGCCACGACGAGGGCGCAGGCCAGCACGAGCAGGGCGAGGAGGAGGCCGCGCACTCAGAACCCCCACAGGCGCCACTCGAGCTCGAGGTCCACGCCGCGGGAGCGCATCTCGGCGCGCACCTCCTCGACGAGCGCCAGCACGTCGGCGGCGGTGGCGGCGCCGAGGTTGAGCACGAAGTTGCCGTGCTCGAAGGCGACCATCGCGTCGCCCACGCGCCGGCCCTTGAGGCCGGCGCGGTCGATCAGGCGCCCCGCCGAGTCCCCGGGCGGGTTCTTGAACGCGCAGCCGGCCGACTTCACCTTCGGCTGGCCGGCGCGCGCCGCGTCGACCTTCTCCATGTACGCCTGCACGGCCTCGGGCGTGGAGGGCGTGAGCCGCAGGCGCGCGCGCGTGACGATCGCGCCGTCGGGCAGCTCGGCGCGGCGGTAGGAGAGGCCCAGCTCGTGGGCGGGCACGCGCTCGAGCGCGCCGCCGACGAACAGCTCGACCTCCTTCAGGGTGTCGGACATCTCGCCGAAGCGCGTGCCGGCGTTCATCGCGACGGCTCCCCCCAGGACGGCGGGGACGCCCAGGAGGCCCTCGAGGCCGGACAGGCCGGCCCGCTGCGCGCGCCTGACTAGGCCGGGCAGTGGCGTGGCGGCGCCGAGCCAGACGTCGGCGCGCCCGTCGAAGGCGCGCACGTCGTTGAAGGCGCGCCCGAGGCGTATCACCCGCTCTGGTACGCCCGCGTCGGCCACCAGGAGGTTCGAGCCGCCGCCCAGCACCCGGTACGGCGCGCTCGCCGCCTCCCGCAGGTCGTCCTCGTCCTCGACCTCCCACAGCTCGGCCGGACCGCCCACCTTCAGGGTCGTGTAGGCGGAGAGGAGGACCGTGCGCGCCGGGGCGGTGCGCTCAGGCACCGTCGTCCCCCGCCACCAGCGCCTCGGCCACGCGCCAGACGTCGCCCGCGCCGAGCGTGATCACGAGGTCGCCGGCGGCGGCGTCGCCCCTCAGGTAGCGCGTCGCCGAGGCGAGGTCGTGCCGCGACGCCCTGACGCCGAGCTCCGTGAGCCTGTCGACGATGAGGTCGGGCGAGACGCCGGGGATCGGGGCCTCGCCGGCCGCGTAGACCTCGAGGACCAGCACCTCGTCGGCCGCGGCCGCCGCCTCGGCGAGCTGCTTCCACTGCCTGGCCGTGCGCACCCACCTGTGCGGCTGCAGCACCGCCCGCACCCGCCTGCCCGTGGCTCGCGCCACCGAGAGCACGGTGCTGACCTCGGTCACGTGGACGGCGTAGTCGTCGACGACGAGCGCGCCCCTCAGCTCCCCCCACACCTGCCAGCGGCGCCCCACGCCCCCGAAGGCCGCCAGGCTCTCCAGCGCCGGCTCGGGGTCGAAGCCGGCCTGCGTGAGCGCCGCGACGGCCGCGGCGGCGTTGAGGGCGTTGTGCCGGCCCGGCACCTGCAGGCGCACCTCCAGCGGGGCGCCCTCGGGGCGCAGCAGGGTGAAGCGGCTGCCGCCCGCCTCGACCTCGAGGTCCGTGACCCTGAAGCCGGCCCCCTCCGACACGCCGAACGTCACGGCGGCGGGGTGCCCGGCGACGACGCGCCCGAGGTCGGGCCAGTCGGCGCTGTAGACCAGGGCTCGCGCGGAGAGGGCGTAGCGCCTGGCGGCCGCCTCGAGGTCGGCGACGCTGGCGTGGTAGTTGCGCCGCTCCAGGAAGTCGCCGGCGATGTGGTCGTCCTCGAGGTTCGTGATCACGGCGACCTCGGGCGTCAGGTCGGCGAAGCCGGAGTCGGACTCGTCGACCTCGGCGACCAGCCACTCCCCGGCGCCGTAGCGGTGGCTGCCGCCGATGCTGGGCAGCCTCGCGCCGAGCTGCACCGAGGTGCCGTCGTCGAGGGCCACGAGCATCGTGGCGAGCATGCCGGTGGTCGTGCTCTTGCCGTGCGAGCCCGTGACGCCGATCGCGCGGCGTCGCCTGAACAGCTCGCCGAGGAGCTCGATGCGCCTGACGACGAGCGCCCCCGCGTCGCGCGCGGCGACGAGCTCGGGGTGGTCGGCGGGCACGGCCATGCTGTGCACGACGACCTCGGCCTCGCCGGCGTGGCTCACGTCGTGGCCGCCCATGACCTCCACGCCGGCGGCGGCCAGGGCGTCGCGGGCGGAGTCGAGGCGCGGGTCGCAGCCGCTCACGGCGAAGCCGTCCTGGCGGCACCAGAGGGCGAGGGCCTGCATGCTCACGCCGCCCACGCCCACGAAGTGCAGGCGCGTGGTGGCAGGGTGGATCCGCGACAGGTTCTCCGGCGCGCGGAGCGCCTCGGTCTGCGGTGTGGTCACGCCAGCTCCATGACGGCGCACAAGATACGTCGGGCCGCGCCGGCGGGCGTCCGGGCCGCGGCGGCCTCCGCCGCGGACGCCCTGGCCGCCGGCTCGAGGAGCGAGCGCCACGCGTTCCCCAGGCCGGAGACCTCCCTCTCCTCGACGACGACGCCGGCGCCCGCCGCGGCGAAGGCGCGGGCGTTGTGCAGCTGGTGGTCCTCGGCGCTGGAGGGCAGCGGGACCATGACCAGCGGCACGCCGTGGTACGCGGCCTCCGAGAGCGTGCCCATGCCGGCGCGCGTCACGGCCAGGTCGGCCGCCGACCACGCGGTCGCGGCGTCGACGAACTCGTGGACGTGGTAGCGGGGCAGGCCCGCGGCGTCGACCTCGCCGGCGCGGCCGCGCCCGGCGGCGTGGACGACGTGGTGCTCCCTTCCGCCGGGCGCCGCGCAGCCGAGCGCCCGGTAGGCGGCGGGCGCCTCGCGGTTCAGCGTCGCCGAGCCCTGCGAGCCGCCCATCACCAGGGTGACGACGGCTTCCCGCGGCAGCCCCAGGGACGCGCGGGCCTCCTCGCGCGGGCGACGCTCCTCGCGCACGGGGAACGGGGCGACGACGGACCGCCTCACGCCCCTCAGGTGGCGCAGCGCCTCCTCCTGCGCGACGACGACGAGGTCGGCGCGGCGCGACAGCCAGCGGTTCACGACCGAGGGGTAGGCGTTGCCCTCGTGCAGGGCCAGCGGCAGGCCGAGGAGCGCCGCCGCGGCCGCCCCGGGGAACGAGGCGTAGCCGCCGAAGCCGACCACGACCCGGGGGCGCAGGCGGCGCAGCACGGCGACCGCCTCCGCGGCGCCGGCCGCGGCGCGCAGCGCCTGCAGCGGGCTCGGCCGGCCGCGCTCCCACTTGCCGGCGCTCACGCCGACGAACGGCACTCCCGCCTGCTCCGCCAGGCGCTCCTCGACGCCGCCCTCGGCGCCGAGGACGGCGACCGCTAGCCCTCGGGCGGCGGCCTCGCGAGCGACCGCCAGGGCGGGGAAGGCGTGGCCGCCCGTGCCGCCCGTGGCCAGCACGAGGTCCACCCCCGCGGACCTGCCGGCGCCGCTCACCGCGCCGCCCCCGCGAGCGCGGCGGGCCGCTGTCGCTCCGCCGCCTCGGCCGTGGCCTGGCGGTAGGCGACGTGTACGAAGCCGAAGGCGACGGCCACGGAGAGCAGGCTGTTGAAGCCGTAGCTGACGCCGGGCAGCGGCATGCCCGTGACGGGGAAGAGGCCGCAGGCGACGAGGAGGTTGATGGCCGCCTGGCCGCAGACGTAGGCGACGGCGCCCCCGGCGAGCAGCGCCGGCGGGCCGGTCACGGCCCGGGCGATCGCGATGCCGCGCGAGGCGAGGACGAGGTAGAGGGTCACCAGCGCCGCCACGCCGAACAGGCCCAGCGACTGGGCGATCGCGACGGCGACGAAGTCGGTCTCCACCTCCGGCACGGCCACGGCGCGCCCGGGGCCGATGCCGGTGAGGCCGCCCCTGGCCATCGCCTCGCGCGCCTGCGAGGCCTGGTAGGCCTCGTCCTGAGCGCGCTCCTGGGCGCCCCACAGGTCGGCGTAGCCCACCAGGCGGTCCTTCATGTAGCTGAACTGGCTGAGGTAGGAGCCGCCCAGCAGCAGGCCGATCAGCGCGGCCGCCAGCGAGATCGAGACGAGGCGGGTCGTGGAGATGCCGGCCATGACCATCACGGCGAAGGCCAGCACGAAGATGAACAGGCCCGTGGAGAGGTTCGGCTGGGCGACGATCGCGGCGACGGCCAGGCCGATCACGAGCATCGGTCGCCAGATCTGCCAGTCGCCGAGGTGGTTGTGGAAGAAGGCCGTCAGGTAGGCGATCACGGCGATCTTCATGAACTCGGATGGCTGCAGCGTGAAGCCCCCGACGTCCAGCCAGCGACGGCTCTCCGAGCCCTCCGGCGTGATGCCGAAGGCGAGCACGCCGAGCAGGAGCAGAAGCGTGCCGACGAAGAGGTAGGGCGAGAGCCGCGTGACCGCCCGCGGGCGCAGGCGCGAGACGGCCACGGTGAGCGCGACGGCCAGCGCCACGCGCGAGGCGTGCTCCAGCGCCGCCGACGGCTCGCCGGCCGCGACCCCGACGACGCCGAGCGCCCCCAGGGCGAGCTGCACGAAGAGCAGGGTCCTGTCCATCAGCCGCGCCCCCTCGCGGACGAGACGGACGCGCCCTCCGCGCCGGCGTCGCCCGCGCCGACGGACCCCGCGCCGCCGCCGTCCTCGCCCGGCGCGCCGCCGTCAGCGCCGCCCTCCAGCTCGGCGACCACGGCGGCGACGACCTCGCGGTAGACCCGCGCGCGGTGGGCGTAGTCGCGGAACTGGTCGAACGAGGCGGCCAGCGGGGCGAGCAGCACGGTGCCGCCGCCGTGGCGCTCGCGCAGGTGGTCGACCGCCAGGCGCACCGCGCTCTCCAGCGCCTCGCGGCCGTCCTCCTGGCGGCACTCGCGCACCTCGGTCACGGGCGCGAACTCGCGCGCCAGGTCGGGGCCGGAGGCGCCGTAGGCGACGAGCAGGTCGACGCGCTCGGCCACGAGAGGGACGAGCGAGGAGTTGTCGGCGCCCTTGGCCTGGCCCCCGGCGAGCCAGACGAGCGGCCGCCGCGAGGCTCGCAGCGCCGCCGTCACCGCGAGCGGCCTGGTGGCTATCGAGTCCTCGACGAACGTCACGCCGCCGGCCGTGGCCACCTCGGCGTAGCGGCCAGGCAGGCCGGCGAAGGTCGGCAGCCCGGCGGCGACCTGCTCGCGCTCGAGGCCAAGGGCGGCGGCGGCGAGCGCCACGGCCAGCGCGTTGCCCACCTGGTGCTCGCCCTTCACGGCCAGCTCGCCCGCGGGCAGCAGCGGTGCGCCGAACAGGCGCAGGGTGCCGTCGCGGCCCAGGTGGGCGTCGGCCTCGCGGTGGAGCGAGTAGGCGAGGGTCCGCGCGGGGGTGTCCTCCGCCCAGCCGCGCAGCAGCGGGTCGTCGGCGTTGTAGACGAAGGTCTCTCGCGGCGTGAGGTTGTCTATCAGCGCGCGCTTGGCGCGGTGGTACGCCGCCACGCTGCCGTGCCTGTCGAGGTGGTCCTCGCCGAGGTTCAGCGCCACGGCCACGTCGGGCCTGAAGGTGGGGCAGCGCTCGAGCTGGAACGAGGAGAGCTCGACGACGTGCGTGGCGCCGGGCCGCGCGACGGCCGCGAGGGCGGGGTCGTTGTTGCCGCCGGCGACGGCGTCCACGCCGGACGCCCGCAGCACCGCGGTCAGCCACAGCGTCGTCGAGCCCTTGCCGGCCGTGCCCGTGACGCCCGCGTAGCGCCCCGGCACGAGGAGGTAGGTCCACTCGACCTCGCCGATCACGGACACGCCGCGGGACCTGAGGGACGCCAGGTCGGGGTGGTCGATCCTCACGCCGGGGGCGGCGACGCAGGTGGGGAAGGCCGCGGGGTCCACCGCGGACACGTCCTCGACCCTCGTCGCGCCGAGCGACAGCGCCTCCTCGACGTCCTCCCCGTCGCGCCTGGCCTCGCAGAACGCCACGCGCGCGCCGATGCTCGCGGCCCGCCTGAGCACGGCCGTGCCGCTGCGCCCGAGGCCGTAGACCAGGAGGCCCGCCTCGGCCGGCGCCGGACCGCCCACGGCCATGGGGCCGCCGCCGGACGTCACCACGGCGCCCTCCCCGTCACGGCCAGGCCGGCCGCGACGCACAGCGCGGTGACGATCCAGAAGCGCATCGCGACCTGCTGCTCGGAGAGGCCCGCCAGCTCGAAGTGGTGGTGGAACGGGCTCATCCTGAAGAGCCGGCGCCCGCCCGTCGCCCTGAAGTACGCGACCTGGAGGACCACTGACACGACCTCGAGCACGGGTATCAGCGCGACGAGCGGGAGCGCCAGGACGGTCCCGCTGGTGATCGCCAGCCCGGCGACGGCCGCGCCCAGCGCCTCGGCGCCCACGCCGCCCATGAACACGCGGGCGGGGTGTGAGTTGTACCAGAGGAACGCCAGCAGCGACCCCAGCAGCGCGGCGGCGAGCGGCGAGCCCACGAAGAAGAGGAGCACGATCGCCGTGACGCCGGCGGCGAGGCCGTCGAGCCCGTCGGTGAAGTTGAAGGCGTTGATGCTGCCGGCCACGGCCAGCGTGTAGAGCGCGATGTCGGCCCACTCGGCCGCGAGCGTGCGGTGGCCGGCGTTCACGGACCAGACGGCGAAGCCGGCGCCGATCACGAGGTGGCCGAGGATGCGGTAGCGCGCCAGCAGGCCGGTGGCGGCGTCGACGTCCTCGCCCTCCAGGCGCCGGCGCTTGCGCGCCAGCGAGACGACGTCGTCGTAGAGGCCGAGCAGGGCCGCGGACGCCGTGGTGGCGAGCAGGGCCAGGGTCGTCTGGTCGCGCGGGCCCAGCAGGAGCACCGCGGCGGCGGCGGCGAGCAGGAAGGCGGCGCCGCCCATCGTCGGCGTGCCGGCCTTGCCGAGGTGGCTCCTGGGGCCGGACTCGCGCACGACCTTGCCCCAGCCGCGGGCGCGGGCCAGCTGCACGAAGGACCCGGTGGCGACGAGGCCCAGCGCGGCGGCGAGGAGCAGCGTCATCGCCGGCCCCCGTCGCGCGCGGCCGCGCCGCCGCTGGCCTCGCCGGCCTCGTCCCCCGCGCCCGCCTCCGGGCCGAAGCGCTCGGTCAGCGCCGCGACGAGGTTCTCGAGCTCCAGCGACCTCGACCCCTTGACCAGCACGGTCGCGCCGGGGGGCACGAGGTCGAGCAGCCCCGCGGCCTCGCGCCAGGTGGGGACGTGCCGCGCGCGCGGGTTCGCCTCGGCGAGCGCGGCGGCCTCCTCGCCGATCGCGACGACGAGGTCGAGGTCCCGGGTGGCGGCGCCCAGCTCGAGGTGGCGCGGCCGGCTGACCTCGCCCAGCTCGCGCATGTCGCCGAGGAAGGCCGCGCGCGGCGGCGGCGAGGAGGCGAGGACCTCGAGCGCGAGGGCGGCGGAGAGCGGGTTCGAGTTGTAGCTGTCGTCGATCACGGTGACCTCGCGCAGGCGCAGCCGGCGCAGGCGCCCCTTCTCGAGCCGCGCCGCGGCCATGGCGGGGAACGCCGCCGCCGGAGGCACGCCGAGGAGCCGGGCGGTCGTGAGCGCCAGGAGGGCGTTCTCCGCCATCGCTCGCCCCGGCCAGGGCAGGTCGAAGGCGAGCCCGAACGCCCGCAGGGTGAGGCCCTGGAGCCTGCCGGCGACCTCGCCGAGCGGAGGGCACGCCCGCGGCCCCGGCTCGCCGTCGCCGTCCGCGGGCGGCAGGAGCCGCGTCACGTGCGTGCGGCGGAGCACGTCGGGCGGCAGGTGCCGGGACGCCGCCTCGCCGGCCACCCGCGCGCCCGGCGCGGCGGCCAGCAGAGCGGCCTTCTCGCGCGCCACGGACGCGACGTCGCCGAGGCGGCTCAGGTGCGACTCGCCCACCGTCGTCAGCACGGCGTGGTCGGGCCGCGTGATGGCCACCAGCTCGTCCATCTCGCCCGGGTGGTCGACGCCGAGCTCGAGCACCAGCGGCGAGCCGGGCGCGCCGGCGCCGGCCAGGTCCCCGCCCGGCACGTCGAGGCCGGCCTCGGTGCGGGCCGCCTCGACGAGCGCCGCGGCCAGCGCGGGCACGGTGTTGAGGTTCCCCGGCGTCGAGCGACCGCCGAGGGCGGCGGTGAGGAGCGTCTTCACGGTCGTCTTGCCGGCCGACCCGGTGACCCCGACGACGGGCGACGCGAGCAGCCCGCGGGCGGCGGAGGCCAGCGCGGCGAGCGCGGCCCAGGTGTCCTCGACGAGCACGGCGCGGGGGTGGGGGACGTCGGAGACGACGAAGGCGGCGCCGTCCGCGAGCGCCTCGTCGGCGTGCTCGATCCCGTGGCCGGAGCTGCCGCCGCGCGCGAAGAAGACGTCGCCGGGGCGCACCCGGCGCGAGTCGTAGGCGACGCCGGTGCCGGCGGGGAGCGGCCCGGCCGGCAGGCGCCCACCCAGCAGGTCGGCCAGCGCCTCGGGGCGCAGCAGGTCCTCCGCTCCCGCGGCTCCTACCCGCCTCCCGCTGACGCGACCGTCACCCACGCCCACCATCCTATCCACACGTTACACAACGTGTGCATCATGTGCATGGACCGCATGGCCGGCGGCGGCCACCGCCCCCAGGGTCGCCGGGTCGGGGGCGCTCACGGACGCGCGGCCAGCGCCTCGGGGCGGGGCGCGGCGCCCCACGACGCGACGACGTCGGTGACGATGTCCTTGAACAGTCCCCCCGTCGCCACGGTGCTCGTGGCGCCCTCCTGCGGCTTGTGCAGCGTGACGACGACGACGACGCGCGGGCGCTCGGCCGGCACCATGCCGGCGACGGAGAGGGAGTACTCGCCGGGCACGTAGCGGCCGAGCTCGGGGTCGAAGACGTCGGCGGTGCCGGTCTTCGCGGCCATGCTCACGCCGTTCACCTTGGCGTTCCTCAGCCCGCTCGCCTCCGTGACGTGGCTCAGGAGCGCCCGCATCGTGGCGGCGACCTCGGGGGAGAGGACGCGGTGCGGCGGCGGCGTCTCCGCGCCCTCGATCAGCACGGGGGGCACGTAGAGCCCGTCGTTCGCGAACACGGAGTAGGCCACGGCGAGCTGCAGCGCCGTCGTCGAGTGGTTCTGGCCGATCGTGTTCGACGCGTGGTCCTGCGGCACCCACTGGTACCAGGGGTTGAGCTGGCCCGAGCTCGTGTAGGTGCCGCTGACGGGCAGGTCCTGGCCGATGCCGAAGCGCATCAGCCAGTCGTGGAGCTCGGCGTCGGTGAAGCGCTGGCCGAGGTGGATGGCGCCCGAGTTGCTCGAGTAGGCGAGCACGTCGGCGACGGTGAGCTGGGGGTCGTGGTAGACGACGTCCCTGAACGTCTGCTCCCCGACCCGCAGCGTCATCGGCGCCTCGACCACCTCGTCGGGACGCAGGCGGCCGGACTCGAGCAGGCCGGCGACGACCAGGGGCTTGATCACGGAGCCGGGCTCGTAGGTCTCCTGGAACGGCCTGTTGCGCATCTGGTCGCGGCCCGCCGCGGACCAGTCGTTGGCGTCGAACGCCGGGTAGCTGGCGGCCGCGAGTATCCTCCCCGTACCGGCCTCCAGAACGACCGCGGAGCCGCTCTCGGCCCCGTAGGCCTCGGCCGCCTCGGCGAGGTGGCGCTCGGCCGCCGCCTGGTACGTGGCGTCGATCGTCAGCCGGACGTCCTCGCCGGCGGCGAGGACATCGTCGAGGGTGTACTCGAGTCCCTCGAGCCCGTACCTGCCGTCGGGCTGCACGGCGCCGGTGAAGCCGACGAGCGGTCCGGCGACCCCGAGCGGGTAGCTGCGGGCCTCCACGGGACCCGTGGCCAGGACCTCGCCGGAGGACGCGACGATGTCGCCCCGCACCGCGGGCTCCGTCGGCGGGGCCGGGAACGAGGCGGGCCCGAGCTGGTGGACGGCGAAGCCGAGGAGGGCCGCGAGCAGCGGCACCGCCAGGCCGACGCGCACGAGCCAGACGCGCCGCAGCGCGAGCTCGCTGGGCTCGCGCAGCGCCACGCGCAGCGCCGACGAGCGCCGAGGGGCCGCCTGGGCGCGCGGGAAGACGGTGGAGGTGCTCAGCGCCATACGGTCCTCAGTTCCAGTGACCCCGCGGGCGGTGCGTCCTCGGGGGCGGGCTCGGGGGCGACCACGGCGGCGACGCGGCCCTCGGGGAGCGGCACCATGCCGGCCGTGGCGGACCACCTGGCCACGGCCAGGGGGCCCTCGACGGCGGCGGCCCTGACCTCGGCGCGCGCGACGCTCTGGAGCAGCGCCTCCTTCCGCGCGACGAGCGCGGCCCTCCTCTCGACCAGCTCCTGGTTGTTCGCGCCCAGCGCGGCGAGCATGAGCAGGAGCACGAGGTAGAGCGGCAGGGCGAGGCGGAACGCGCCGCCGGCGACGCGCCCCTCGGCGGCGGGGGCGGCGGGGCGCTCGTCCCGGGGACGCTCCTTCACGGCGTAGTCGGTCACGGCTCCACCTTCCTGCCGGCGCGGAGCTTCGCGGACCTGGCCCTGGGGTTGCGCGCGACCTCCTCCTCGGAGGCGGTGACGGGCTTCTTGGTCAGGACCTCGAAGCGCGGGCTGTCGAGGAGGAAGCGCTTGACGATGCGGTCCTCGAGGGAGTGGTAGGAGAGCACGACGAGCCGCCCCCCGGGGACGAGCAGGCGCGAGGCCCCCTCTAGGCCCTCGCGCAGCGCGCCGAGCTCGTCGTTGACGTGGATCCGCAGCGCCTGGAACGTGCGCCGCGCCGGGTGCTCGCGGCGCGGGCCCGGGGGGTAGGCGCCGGCGACGACGTCGGCGAGCTGCTTCGTCGTGAGGATGGGTGCGGAGGCGCGCGCCTCGGCGATGCGCCTAGCGATGCGGCGGCTGTGGCGCTCCTCGCCGTACCTGAAGATGAGCGCGGCGAGCTCCTCGACCGGGTAGGTGTTGACGACGTCGGCCGCGCTCTCGCCCTCGCCCTGCATGCGCATGTCGAGGGGCCCGTCGTGGCGGAAGGCGAAGCCGCGCCCCTCCTCGTCGAGCTGCATCGAGGAGACGCCGAGGTCCATGAGGACGCCGTCGGCGGCGCGCACGCCCTGCTCGTACGCGAGGCGCTCGACCTCCCTGAAGTTGCCGGCGGCGAAGCGCAGGTCGCCCGCGGCGAGCGCGCGCTGCCAGTAGGGGTCGCGCCGCAGGTCCTCGGCGACGCGCGGGTCCTGGTCGATCGCCAGCACCCTGCCGCCCAGCTCGATGACCCTCCTGGCGTGGCCGCCCGCGCCGAAGGTGCAGTCGACGTACCAGCCGCCCGGCGTCACCGCCAGGTGGTCCATGACCTCCTGCGGCATGACGCTGACGTGGCGCTCCGTCACCGCGTTCACCCGATCAGCTCTCTCAGCAGCTCGGGCGCCGGTGGCGCCTCCTGGACGGCCTCGAGGTTCGCGAGCCAGCGCTGTTCGTTCCATATCTCCAGCCTGTTGGGGGCGCCGACGAACATGACGTTCCCCTCCAGCGCGGCGAACTTGCGGAGGGGGGCCGGGAGGCTTATGCGCCCTGCCGAGTCGAGCTTCGTCTTCGCCGCGCCCGAGTAGAAGAAGCGGACGAAGTTGCGGGAGCTCGGGTCGGTGAGCGGCAGGTCGGTGAGGTGGGCCTCGATGTGCTGCCAGGCGCCGAGGGGGAAGACGAAGAGGCAGCCGTCCATGCCCCTGGTGACCACCATGCCGCCGTCGACGAACTCGCGGAAGGCGGGCGGCACGATCACCCTTCCCTTGTCGTCGACGCTGTACTGGTACTCGCCGAACGGCATCTGGCTCCTTGGCGGCGTGGCGGCGAGGCCGCTACTCGTTACGTCGCTCTGTGGGCGTGGTCCTCACGGACAGGCCCGACTCTACCACAGTCTCCCACAATCCCCCACACTGCTACCCCGGAGCGGCCCCCGCTGTGGCATCTCTCCCACCCGCGCCGACGGCGCGGGCGTGCCCGTGCTGCACGCGAACCGCGGAATGTGACGGGGAGAACGTTCCGGCCGGGACGGGGTCTCGAGCCGCCGCCGGACTGTCTCATCTGCAGATGAGAAAGGCGACCTTCCGGTGAGAAGGTCGCCTCCTGCGGAACGCGGGTGGGCTTGTAAGCCGGGTTCTGTGACCCCGTGCGGGGCCTCTGGTCATCTATCTGGGACGCGCGTCGCCGCGCGCCTCTAGCGGTCGCCTGGAGATGCTGGCGAGCCGGGCAGGCTCTCTCTCCCTATCGGACCTTGCTCCGGGTGGGGTTTACCTAGCTGCCCCTGTTGCCAGGGACACTGGTGCGCTCTTACCGCACCCTTTCACCCTTACGCCGGGGGCCCTGAGGCCGGCCGGCGCGGTCTGCTCTCTGTTGCACTTGCCGTCGCCTTACGCGCCCAGCCGTTAGCTGGCACCCTCGCCCTGTGGAGCCCGGACTTTCCTCGGCCCTTCCGGGCCGCGACCAGACCGCCCACACCGCGACCAAGGATGATACCACGCGGGGAGGCGCCAAGGGTAGGCCGGCCCCCGGAAGGAGCCGGCCGCCGGCGGTGCTAGGCCCCGCGCGTCAGAGCTGGCGGTAGTCGGTGACGACGATCTCGCCGTCGATGATCCGCTGCTTGATGTCGTTGACCTCGTCGACTACGTCCTGCGGGATCAGCGCCTGGTTGTACTCGTCGAGCGCGTAGTCGACGCCCTCCTCGGCCAGGCCGAGGTTCAGGACCCCGCCCTCGAACTCGCCGTTCACGACGTCCATGATCGCGTCGTAGGCGGCCACGTCGACGCGCTTGAGCATGCTCGTCAGGCCGTGGTTGAGGGTCGCGGGGTCGCGGTCGGTGTCGCCGAGCGGGTTCTGGTTGCTGTCGACGCCGATGAAGAAGACGGGCGTCGTGCCCTCGCCGCAGCTCGCCTCGTCGGCGGGCCGCGGGACGTTCGCGAGCTGGGCGACGAGCGGGGAGTCGCGCAGCGGGACGGTGGGCTCGAAGCACTTGGTCTGGTTGGCGAAGTCGATGACGCCGTTGCCGGAGGCGCCGGCGGCGGCGAAGATGATGTCGGCGCCCTGGGCGTTCTGCGTCGACGCCAGCTCGCGGGCGCGCGCCGGGTCGTTCCAGGCGTCGGGCGTCACGCCGACGTAGTTGCTGATCACCGTGCAGTCGGGGCAGGCGGCCTTCACGCCCTCCTGGTAGCCGAGGTCGAAGGCGTGGATCAGGGGGATGTCCATGCCGCCGACGAACCCGAGCACGCCCGTGCGGGTGAGCTTGCCGGCGATGTAGCCCACGAGGAAGCTGCCCTCGTGCTCCTTGAAGAGCACGCTGCGCACGTTCGGGTTCTCCGCCACGGCGTCGATGAGCACGAACGCGGTGTCGGTGAACTCGGTCGACACGGTCTGGATCGCGTCGGCCTGCAGGAAGCCGGGGGCGATCACGATGTCGGCGCCGGCGCCGGCGATGCGGCGCTGGCCCTCGGCGGCGGTGTCCGGCGTGCCCTCGAACTCGACGATCTCGACCTCGTAGCCCTCCGCCTGGAGGTCCTGCTGGGCGCGCTGGACGCCGCGCCACGTGCCCTCGTTGAACGAGCCGTCGAACTTGCCGCCGGCGTCGTACACGATGCCGAGCACGTAGTCCTGGGCGTACGCCCCCGTCAGGACGAGGGCGGCGAGCAGGATGAGCAGTTTGCGCATGTGTCTTCCTCTCGACAACCAGTGAGGTTCTTCACCTACGCGGTGACGCTCGGACTATAGCAAGCGTCAGGCGCGCCAACGCGGCCCCTGACCGGCGGGGGGTTAACCGCCGCTTCAGCGTCCGGGGGCTCAGAACAGGATGCGGGTCCAGTCGAGCTCGTCGAGGGCCTGGAACACGTCGACGTGCTCGAGGAGGATGCCCGCCGACTGGTCGCGGAACATCGCGCACTCCACGTGCTTGCCCATGCGCTTGATCGCCTCGACGAGCTCGACGTAGTCGCCGTCGCCCGACACTAGCAGGGCCGTGTCGTAGGCGTCCTGGTAGGCCAGCGACAGCGCCTCGACGGCGATCGCGACGTCGATGCCCTTCTCGACGAGCGTGCCGTCGTTGCGGCGGTGCAGCGTGCCGAGCCGCACCGTCACGTAGGGGATGCGGCGCAGCGACTCGAAGAAGCGCTGCTGGCCCTCGCGCAGCTCCTCGTCGTAGTCGTCGGTGAGGATGGAGTTGTAGTAGTACGTGCGGAACACCGGCCTGTCGCGCAGCAGCTGCTGGATCAGCTCGGCGAAGTTCACGCGCGTGCTGCGCAGGTTCTCGCGCATGCCGTTGTAGAGGTTGCTGCCGTCGATGAAGATGGCGACCCGCTCGCCCTGGGCGAGGCTGCGGGCGTGAGCGAAGCGCCGCGCCGCCGCCGGGTCGCGCGGCTCTGGTCGGCGGGGGCGGGGCGGGCGTCCGTTCGAGTCGTTCTGGTCCATGACCGCTGGCAAGTGTAACCTTGGCGGGTGAAGGCACCGAGCCGGCTCGAGTCGTTCGAGCTCGACCACACGAGGGTCAGGGCACCGTACGTGCGGCTCGCCGCCCGCTACGTCGGCGACCGCGGCGACGTCGTGACCAAGTACGACCTGCGCCTCGTCCAGCCGAACCGCGCCGAGCTGCCCACCGCGGCCCTGCACACGATGGAGCACCTGCTGGCCGGCTACCTGCGCCAGGAGCTCGAGCCGCGCGCGGGGGTGACGGTCGTCGACCTCTCGCCGATGGGTTGCCGCACCGGCTTCTACCTCACGCTCCTCGGCGAGCCGCGCCACGAGGACGTGCGCCAGGCCACCGAGGCGGCGCTCCGGCGGGTGGCGGCGCACGAGGGCGAGGTGCCCGGCTGCAGCGAGCTCTCCTGCGGCAACTGGCGCGACCACTCCCTGCCGGGGGCGCGCGCCTGGGCGTCCGAGGTCCTGCGGCCCGGCTTCATCGTGCAG
The DNA here is from genome assembly GCA_036381035.1 of Trueperaceae bacterium. NCBI lineage: Bacteria > Thermotogati > Deinococcota > Deinococci > Trueperales > Trueperaceae > Trueperaceae bacterium. The sequence goes on from DASVDQ010000104.1 coordinate 24,747, forward strand.
GAGACCGTTCCCATCTCGCGCTAACGGCCCGCGGGTACAGCGACCAGCACGGGCAGAACTCTCTCATGAGAACGCGTGCCAAGATGCCGCCATGGAGAGGAAACCGCTTATCCTCATCGTCGAGGACGAGAAGGAGATCGCCAAGTTCATCGACCTCGAGCTCCAGGCCGAGAACTACGAGACCGTCGTCAGCTACGACGGCGTCACCGGCCTGTCGAAGTTCCGCGAGCTGAACCCCGACCTCGTCGTGCTCGACCTCATGCTGCCCGTGCTGGACGGCCTGGAGGTCGCCAGGCGCATCAGGAAGACTAGCAACACCCCGATCATCATCCTCACGGCCAAGGACTCGGTCGACGACAAGGTCACCGGCCTCGACTCCGGCGCCGACGACTACCTCGTCAAGCCGTTCTCCATCGAGGAGCTGCTGGCCCGCGTGCGCGCCCACCTCAGGCGCGTGAACCCGGCCGTCACCGGCGAGGTGCGGGTCGCCGACCTCGTCATCAACCTCGAGGGGCGCGAGGTGTTCCGGGACGGACGGCGCATCGAGCTGTCGGCGAAGGAGTTCGAGCTGCTCGAGCTCTTCGCGCGCAACCCCGGCAAGGTCTTCAACCGCTTCGAGATCGAGGAGAAGGTGTGGCCCGAGTACACCGGCGGCAGCAACGTCGTCGACGTCTACGTGGGCTACCTGAGGCGCAAGCTGGAGGGGGAGGGGGAGCGGCGCCTGATACACACCGTCCGCGGCGTGGGGTACGTGCTGCGCGAGGAGTGAGCGTCAGCGCGCCCACCGTGGAGCCTGCGCGCCGGCGCTACCATCGCGGGACCGTGGAGGGTGAGGCCTAGGTGGGTCTGCGGCTCCAGCTGACGCTCGTCTTCGGGGTCCTCATCGCGATGATCCTGGGCGGCGTCGCCGTGTCGGTGTACCTGCTCACGGAGCGCTCGCTGGCCGCCGGCCTCGACGAGCGCGCTGCCTCGGCGCTGGCCGAGCTCGTGAACGGGCGCAACGACGTGGAGGCCGCCGTCCAGCGCCTGCCCAGCGACGCCAGCAGCCTGGTGCTGCTGGTGGGGCAGGAGGGGACGCGGCCCCGCTCGATCGACAGCATCAAGAGCGGCGTGTGGCACGAGGCGAGGGACCTCTACATCCTCAACCGGCTGCCCGACTCGGCCCTGCAGCGGCTGATCGACGAGGGCCGGATCGCCGTCACGGTCGGCTCCGGTGACACCAGGCTGCGCATCCACGGTCAGCTCGGCACCGTGCCGCTGCCCTTCTCGCGCCCGTTCAGCGCGGCGTTCTTCGTGGCCGTGCCGGCCGGGCTGATGGCCTCGACCCTCGACCAGCTGGCCCGCGACCTCGTGATGACCGTGGTCCTGGCGTTCATCGCCTTCGGGCTGGGCATCTGGGTGCTGTCGCAGCGCGTGCTGGGGCCGCTGAAGCGGGTGACGGACGCCGCGGCCCACGTCTCCGGCTCCGACCTGTCGCTGCGCGTGCCCGTGCCGGACACGAAGGACGAGATCCACGACCTGGCGATGGCGATCAACAACATGCTGGGCCGGCTCCAGGAGTCGTTCGAGACGCAGAGGCGCTTCACGGCCGACGCCAGCCACGAGCTCCGCACGCCGGTGACGGCGATCGCGGGCCACGCCAGCTACCTGGTGAGGCGCACGAACCCCACGCCGGCGCAGCAGGAGTCGCTGATGGTGATCCAGCGCGAGGCCGAGCGCATGGGCAAGCTCGTCAACGACCTCCTCGAGCTCGCCCGCGCCGACGCCGGCTTCACGGTCACGCGGGCGCCGATGAACCTCGTCGAGGTGGCGGAGGCGGTGAGCGAGGAGATCGCGCGCGTCTCTCCGGGCGCCGAGGTCAGCGTCAGCTCCCGCCGCCCGCTGGTGGAGGTGCTGGGCGACGCCGAGCGTCTCAAGCAGGTCGTGCTGAACCTCGTCACGAACGCGATCAACGCCGGCGCCAGCCGCGTGACCGTGAGCGTGGCGCAGGAGGGCAAGCAGGTCCGCCTCGAGGTCCTCGACGACGGCGCCGGGATACCGCCGGAGGCGCTGCCGCACATCTTCGAGCGCTTCTACCGCGTCGACGGCGCGCGCAGCACGCGCGGCAACGGCAGCGGCCTGGGCCTGGCCATCGTCAAGTGGATCGTGCAGCAGCACGAGGGGACCGTCAGCGTCGAGTCGCGCCTCGGCGAGGGCACGGTGTTCACGATCATGCTGCCGGCCCTCGACCCGAAGAAGACGGGCGAGACGCCGGCCCTGGCGCGCGCCGGCGGCGGCGAGCGGCGCGCCGTCGGCCGCTCGTAGGGCGGGCCCGGTAGGTTCGTCACGCCGGGGTGCGCCGCGCGCGGGGGCTCGTGCGGTCCGTCGTCGGGGCCCGCTAGGCCAGCTCCACGCCAGAGCCCGCCACGACCTCGCCGACCGGCAGCGCTCCCGGCGCCAGCGCCAGCGCCTCGCTGAGGTCGGCGGCGCCGACGACGACGACGAACCCCAGGCCCATGTTGAAGACGTCCCACATCTCGGCCTCGCTCACGCCCCCGGCCGCGGCGATGAGGCCGAACACCTCCGGCACGTCCCAAGCGCCGCGGCGGAGCCTGACGCCGACGCCCGCCGGCAGGCTGCGGGGCAGGTTGCCGGGCAGGCCGCCGCCGGTGACGTGGGCCATCGCCCGCGCCAGGCCGCGCTCCAGGAGCGCGCGCACGGGCGACAGGAAGCTCCTGTGCTCGGCGAGCAGCGCCCGCCACACCGGCGTGCCGTCGGAGAGGGCCTCGCCGAGGCGCCCCTCCAGGGCGCGGCGCGCCAGGCTGAAGCCGTTCGTCTGCAGGCCGCCCGAGGGGAAGCCGAGCACGGCGTCGCCGGGGGCGACGCGCGAGCCGTCGACGACCCTGCCGCGCTCGACGACCCCGACGATCGTGCCCGCCAGGTCGAACTCGCCCTCGCGGTAGACGCCGGGCATCTCGGCCGTCTCGCCGCCCAGCAGGGCCATGCCGGCCTCGCGGCAGGCCGACGCCACCCCCGACACGAGCCGGGCCGTGACCTCCGGCTCCAGCCGCTCGCCGGCGACGTAGTCGAGGAAGAAGAGCGGCGTCGCGCCCTGCACCAGCACGTCGTTCACGCAGTGGTTCACGAGGTCGCGGCCGATGCCCTCGAGCACGCCGGGCTCGCCGGCGTAGCGCCGCGCCAGCACGGTCTTCGTGCCGACGCCGTCGGTGGAGGCGACGAGCACGGGCCGCTCGAGGCCCGGGGGCAGCTCGAACAGCCCGCCGAACGCGCCGAGGCCGCGCAGTACGCCCGGCGTGTAGGTCGACTCGACCTCACGAGTTATCAAATCGAGGGTGCGCGCCGCCGCCTCGAGGTCGACGCCCGCCCGCTCGTACGCCCGCCCTTCCGTCCGGCCCATGGCGGCCATGCTAACCGCGTCCGGCGCCGTCGGCGGGGCGGCCGAGCCGGCGCCGCCGGCGGAGCGGCCGAGCCGGGGCCGTCGGCGGGGCGGCCGAGCGGGCCGCCGCCTGCGGGGCGGCCGAGCTCGCGCCGCCGACGGGACGCTTGCCGCGCCCCCGACGCCGGCGCGGCGGGCCCCTCGGCTACACTCGAGGGACGTGCTGGGCGCGATAGACGTGCTCTTCCCGCTGCCGCTCGGCCCTCTCACCTACCTGGCGCCGCTGCGGTCCGGGGCGGGGGAGGGCGTCGTCGGCCGCCGCGTCGTCGTGCCGTGGCAGGCCGGCGTGCGGGTGGGCCTCGTGGCCCGCTCGCGCCCCGTCGACGCCGGCAGGGGCCTGGAGCTGAGGCACGCCCTGCGCTACCTCGACGAGGCGCCGTTCCTCGGACCCGACCAGCTGCGCGCCGTCGACTCGATCGCCAGGGGGACGGGCCTGCCGCCGGGGCTGGTCCTCGCCACGCTCGGGGTGCCGGGGCTGACCCTCGAGCTGGACCACCAGGTGAGGCTGCACGAGACGCCCGCGGCCGCCGAGCTGTTCGGCGACCTCACGCCGGGCGCGTGGCTGCCGGCGGAGCGCCTGGGCGCCAAGGAGCTCGACCACCTCCGCGCCCAGGGGCTCGTCGACGAGGCCGTGCGGGTGGTGAAGCCGACGCGGCGGGTGCTGGTGCCGCGCCGGCGACCGGACGAGGGCCTCGCTGGTCCCAGGCAGGCGAACCAGCGCGGCGCCATGGAGCGGCTGCTGGAGCTGGGGGAGGTCGAGAGCGCCGCGGCGCTGGCGCGCGACGCCGAGGTGCCGGAGAGCGCGGTCAGGGCGCTGGTCGAGAAGGGCTACGCGGCCTACGAGGAGGTCGAGGCGCCCGTCCCGCCGCTGCCCGGCCCGCCGCTGCGCGACGACCGCCTCGAGGACCCGCCGCCGGGCGCCGCGGCCGCGCCGGCCGGGGGCTACGTGGCGGGCGGCTCGCGGCGCGCCCGCCTCTCCGCGCTGCTGCCGACCCTGGCCGACGACCTCGCGGCGGGCCGCAGCGCGATCGTCGTCGCCCCCGAGAACACGCTGGCGCGTGAGGCAGCGGGCCTGCTGGCGACGCGCCTGCCGGTCCGCTACCTGACGGGCGAGGCGACGGACGACCAGCGCGAGGCGCTGTTCGCCGAGCTGCCGTCGTCCGGCCCGGTCGTGCTCGTGGGCAGCCACGTGGCGCTGCTGGCGCCCGTGCCCGAGCTCGGCCGTGTCGTGGTGCTCGAGGCCGGCAACCAGGCGCACAAGCTGAGGTCGGGCGGCCGGCTCTACGTGCCGAAGGCCGCGCAGCGCGTCGCGGCGGCTGCCGGCGCCGGCCTCACGCTCACGGACGTCGTGCCGAGCCCCGAGCTCCTGGCCCTCGGCGGGGAGGGCGGCGGCACGCTCCTCCCGCTGCCGCGCCTGCGCGTCCACGTGGCCGACATGTCGGGCGGGGCCGGCTGGCCGCTCCACCCCGACCTGCAGCTCACGTTCAGGCAGGTCGTCCAGCGCGACCGCCAGGCCGTCGTGCTGGCGCCCCGCCGCGGCTTCTCCGGCGCCTACGGCTGCCTCAACTGCGGCTGGCAGGCGCCGTGCCCGAACTGCGACCTCACGCTCCGCTACCACCGCGACGAGGGGCGGCTGCGTTGCCACCAGTGCGGCCACGACGCGCCCCTGCCGACCGTCTGCCCCCAGTGCGGCAGCGAGGACCTCGGCGCCCTCAAGGGGGCGGGTACGCAGTGGGTGCTCTCGCAGCTCGCGCGCCTCGCGCCGGGGTTCCCTGGGTACCGCTACGACTCCGACAGGCGCGACGACCTGAGCCCCCTCTACGCCGGCGAGCCGGGCGTGGTCGTGGGCACGACGGCCGTGCTCCGCCTGCCGCCCCTGCCCGAGCTCTCCCTCGTGGCCGTCACGCTGTTCGACGTCCACCTGGCCCTCGCGGACTTCCGCGCCGAGCAGGAGGCCCTGCGGATGCTCTTCCAGGTCGCCGAGCTCTCCGCGGGACGCCGCCCCCTGGTGCTGGTCCAGACGTTCGCCCCCGGTTCGCCGGCGCTGCGCGCCGCGTCCTCCGACGCGCCCGAGGTGGCGGTGGAGACGCTGCTGGCCGCGCAGCTCGAGCGCCGGCGGCGCTTCGGCTACCCGCCGTTCGCGACGCTCGCGAAGGTGCAGGTCACGGCGCGCGACCGCGCCAGCGCGCACGCCGGCGCCCACGCGGCCGCCGACAGGTTGCGCGTCGCCGGGGCCCTCGACGGCGAGCTGCTCGGGCCCGAGGCCGCGCCGGTCGCGCGCGTCAAGGGGCGCTACACCTTCCAGCTCCTGCTCCGCGTGGCCGACGAGTCCCGCCTCGAGGGGTTGCTGGCCGCCCTGCCCGACAGGCTGTCGGGCGCGCGCGTGGCCGTCGACGTCGACCCCGTGGACGTCGGGGAGCTCCTCGAGTGAGCCCGCGCGGGGCGGTAACATCGGCGTCGTCATGCTGGTCAACAGGCGGGCCTCCCACGAGTTCGAGCTGCTCGAGCGCTACACCGCGGGCATCGAGCTCACCGGCAGCGAGGTGAAGTCGCTCCGCCAGGGCGGCGGCTCCATCGCCGAGGCGTTCGCCGTCGTCAAGGGGGGCGAGGTGTTCGTCGAGGGCATGAACATCCCGCCCTACAAGGACGCCAGCTACAACAACCACGAGCCGCGGCGGCCTCGCAAGCTGCTCCTCAAGCGCAAGGAGATCGCGGAGCTGGAACGGGCCGTGAGCCGCAAGGGCCTCACGATCGTGCCGCTCAGGCTCTACTTCAAGGACGGCTGGGCGAAGCTCGACATCGCCGTCGGGCGCGGCAAGAAGCTGCACGACAAGCGGCGCGACGCGGCCGCGCGCGACGCCAAGCGCGAGATCGAGCGCGCGCTGAAGGGCTCGTTCGACGGATGAGGGCGCGGCTCCGCGGCGCCGGACCAGCCCTGCAGCTCGTCGCGCTCCTCACGGCGCTGCAGGCGGCGCTGGCCCAGCCGGCGCTGGTCGTGAACGGGCGCGAGGTGGCGGGCAACACCACGGCCCTGGTGAGCGGGGCCAGCTACGCCCCGGCGGCGCCACTAGCGGCCGCTCTCGGCGCCACGGCCGCCGTCGACCTCGGACGGGGCCTGGTGGTCCTCGACGCCGGCGGGCGCCTGCTGCAGGTCCTGGTGGCGCCCTCGCCGCAGGAGGCGAGCGCGCTGCCAGGGGCGCTGCGCCTCGACGGCGTCGCCGTGCCGGGACCCGCCGCCGTCGTCTCCGGCAGCGAGGTCTACCTCCCCGTGAAGCAGGTGGCCGAGGCTCTGGGCGCCAGCGTGACCTACCTCGAGGAGCAGGGGACGGTGGTCGTCGTGCAGCCGCGAGCCCGCCTCACGGGCATGCGGCGCCTGACGAACCCGGAGCGCATCGAGCTCGACCTCAGCGCCCCGGTGCGGTACAGCGCCTTCTACAACGAGCCCGTCCAGACGCTGCAGGTCCACTTCGAGCGCACCGACGTCGAGGTGCGTCTGTCGCCGGTGGAGGGCGAGAGGTTCATCGTGGCCACCGCCATGGCGGCGGGCGGCGGCGCCGACGTGCGCGTGCAGCTCGCCGAGGACGCGACCTACGACGTCTACCAGCTCCCCGACGGGCGCGGCTTCCGCCTCGTGATCGCCCTGGGCGACGCCGGCGAGAACCCGCTCGCCGCCGGCCTGCGGGTCGTCATCGACGCCGGCCACGGCGGGCAGGACACGGGCCTGGTCGGGCCGGAGGGCAGCGAGAGCAGCCTGACGCTGGCCGCCGCCCAGCGCTTGGCCAGCGCCCTGCGCCAGCGCGGCTTCGAGGTCGTGATGACCCGCGACGGCGACTTCTCCGTGCCCGTCGGCACGCGCTCGGCGGCCGGGATCGGCGCCGACCTCTTCGTCTCCCTCCACGCCGCCGACCTGCCGCCGGGCACGTACAACGCCTACTACCTCGGCGAGGCCGGCGACGTGGCCAGCCTCGAGATGGCCATCAGGAGCAACGCCGGCGCGGCCGCCGAGCGCGAGACCGACAGGCTGCGCCGCGAGCTGCTGCTGGGCCTGGTGCCCGACCTCGAGGCCGGGCGGGAGTTCGCCGAGGGCATCGGCGCCACGCTGTTCACGCTCGGCGACTACCGGGCGGGGGAGGTGGGCCCGGCGCCGCTGCAGGTGCTCGGCGGAGCGGCCGGCAGGGGCGTGCTCCTCGAGTTCTCCCCGGCCGACCTCGCCTCGGACGCGCTCGGCCTCCACCTGGCCGCGTCCGTGGCCGACGTGCTGGCGCGGGAAGTGGCGCGGGAGGGCCGATGAGCCCGGCGCTCGGGCGCAAGGTACTGGCCGCGCTCCTCACCCCGCAGGTGCTGGTCGCGGCGCTCGCCTTCGTGGGGTCGCTGGTCCTGTTCCTATCCACCAGGCCGCCCGCGGTGCCCCCGCCGCCCACGGTCGACATCGCCGCCGAGGACGACCGCCTCGTCGCGGCCGACGTGAGGCTCCTGCTCGTCGACGCCACCGGCCTCGAGTGGCAGCGGGCGGAGCGGGTGCAGTCGCCGCCGGGCGCCTCGGCCCGCCTCACGGCGGTGCTGGCGGCGCTGCGCGACGCCCTCGTCGCCGAGGGGGTGTGGCCAGGGGACCTGCCGGCCCCGCGCGCGTTCCTCGAGACGATCGAGGGCGGGAGGGTCGCCGTGGTAGACGTGCGCCCGCCGCCGGGGCTCGGCGTCAGCGTCGCCCAGGAGAGGGCGATCTACCGGGCGATCGTCGGCACCGCCGAGCTCGCCGGCGCCGACGAGGTCGTGTTCCTCAGGGACGGCCAGCCGGCCGCCACGCTGCTCGGCCACGTCGCCGTGCCGTCGGGCCTGTAGTGCCGGGACGCGAGCGGCGCTCGGGGGAGGACCACCACCGGCTCAGGGCGACCGCTGTCCACGGCGCGTCTCTCCTGGCCGCCCTCACGGGTACATGCGCGTGAGCATGCGCGGGAACGGGATGACCTCGCGCAGGTGGTGCCCGCCGACGAGCCAGGTCAGCAGCCTCTCGAGGCCGATCCCGAAGCCCGAGTGCGGCACGCTGCCGTGCCGCCTGAGGTCGAGGTACCAGCCGAACGCCTCCTTGGGCAGGCCGTGCTCCTCGATGCGCCTCTCGAGCAGGGCCGCGTCGTGGATCCGCTGCGAGCCGCCTATCAGCTCGCCGTAGCCCTCCGGCAGGATCAGGTCGGCGGCGAGGACCCGCGTGGGGTCGCCCGGCACCGGCTCCATGTAGAACGCCTTCGCCTGGGTGGGCCACAGCTCGACGAAGACGGGCTTGTCCGACCTCTCGCCGATCATCGTCTCGTGCGGCGCGCCGAAGTCCTCGCCCCACGTCAGCTCCTCGCCGCGCTCGCGCAGGTAGGCCAGGGCCTCGTCGTAGGTGATGCGCTCGTAGCCGCCCTCGGCCGCGGGGCGCAGCTTGGAGACGTCGCGCCCGAGCATCTCCAGCTCCTGCGCGCGCTCCTCCAGCACGCGGCCCACGAGGTACGAGACGAGCTCCTCCTGCAGCCGCATGTTCCCCTCGTGGTCGAGGAAAGCGACCTCCGGCTCGACCATCCAGAACTCGAGCAGGTGCCGCCTGGTCTTGCTCTTCTCGGCCCTGAACGTCGGCCCGAAGGTGTAGACCTTGCCGAACGCCATCGCGCCCGCCTCGGCGTAGAGCTGGCCAGACTGGGAGAGGTAGGCCTTGTCCTCGTCGAAGAGGTCGATCTCGAACAGGTTCGTCGTGCCCTCGACGGCCGTGGGCATGAACAGCGGCGCGTCGAAGCGCAGGAAGCCGCGCGCGCCGAAGAAGTCGTGGATCGCCCGCTCGACGAGGTCGCGGACGCGCATCACGGCCCACGGCCCGCGGTGGCGGAGGTAGAGGTGGCGGTGCTCGAAGAGGAAGTCGACGCCGTGCTCCTTGGGCGTGATCGGGTAGTCGTTCCCAGGGGCGACGAGCTCGAGGCCCTTCAGGCCGAGCTCGACGCCGCTGGGCGCGCGCGCGTCGGCGCGGACCACGCCGCGCAGGCGCACGCTCGACTCCTGGGTGAGCCCCTTGGCCAGGTCGAAGGCGTCGTCTGGCACCTCGCCCTTGACGACGACGCCCTGCACGAACCCGCTGCCGTCACGCAGCTGCAGGAAGGCGATCTTCCCGCTCGACCTCACGCCCGTCACCCAGCCCGCGACGGCGACCTCCTCGCCGACGTGGGCACCGAGCTCAGCGATGGGTGTATGCGACATGAGGGGCAGTCTACGACGCCCCCTCGGGCGCGGATCAGGCGATGGGGAGGCCGATGGCCTCGTCGAGCGCCTCGGCCGCCCCGCACTCCTCGACGGAGGGCAGCGCGGGCTGGAAGCGCGCCAGCAGCGCGGGCGAGGCGTTGGCGACGACGCGCGGGTGGCCGACGATCTCGAGCATGGGGAGGTCGTTCTCGCTGTCCCCGACGGCCATGATGTCGCCCAGCGGGACGCGCAGGTGCTTGGCGAGGTGGGCGACGGCGCTGGCCTTCGACGTGCCGGCGCGCGTCAGGTTCACGAACGCGATGCCGGGGAGCGCCGGGCTCGTCGCCGTGGCCGCCGTGATCCCCTCGGGCGTGAACGGCAGCAGCTCCTCGTGCTCCTGGTACGGCACGACCCACTGGGCGCGGACCACGGGCTCGTGCGCGGCCACGTCCTCCAGGTCGCGGACGATCGCCGTGACGCCGAGGAGCTTGGCGTGGCGCTCGGAGAGCTGGGTGCGCCGCTCGACGAAGAGCTCGCTGGGCGTGTACAGCTCGAGCACGGCGCCGCGCTGACGGGCCGTGGCGATGAGCGCGCGCACGTCGGCCTCCTTGAGCGCCGTCACCTGGATCGAGCGACCGTCAGGGTAGCCGACGTGGGCCCCGCTCTGGAACACGTGCGGGTTGTCGGGGCCGATGCGCTCGGCGATCCTCAGGGCGGTGCCGAAGGCCGGCCGGCCCGTGCACAGCGCGACCTTCATGCCGGCGTCGCGGGCGCGCTGAGCCGCCTCCCAGACGCAGTCGCGCACCTGCGCGTCGGCGCCGATCACGGTCCCGTCGAGGTCGAGGACCACCAGCGGTATCACCGCGCACCGCCCCCCGTCGCTGCGGGCGCCGGGGTCACGGCGCCGTCACCGCCAGTCCCAGCTCGGCGAGCTGCTCGGGGGAGAGCGGCGCCGGGGCGCCGGTGAGCGGGTCCTGCCCGCGCTGGGTCTTCGGGAACGCGATCGTATCGCGGATCGAAGGCACGCCGGCCAGCAGCATGATCACGCGGTCGAAGCCCCACGCGATGCCGCCGTGCGGCGGCACGCCGTAGGAGAGCGCGTCGAGGAAGAAGCCGAAGCGGCGCCTGGCCTCCTCCGGGCCGATGCCGATGGCGGCGAACATGCGCTCCTGCACGTCCTGCCTGTGGATGCGCAGCGAGCCGCCGCCCACCTCGTTGCCGTTGAGGACGAGGTCGTAGGCGTAGGCCCGCACGGCGCCCGGGTCGGACTCGAGGAGGTGCAGGTCCTCGTCGTGCGGCCTGGCGAACGGGTGGTGCATGTAGGTGAAGCCGCCCTCGTCGGTGCGCTCGAGGAGCGGGAAGTCGACGACCCAGAGGAAGCGCAGCACGTCGCCGCCGGGCCTCAGGCCCAGCAGGCCGCCGAGGCGCGAGCGCACGGCACCGAGCGCCGTGCAGGTCGTGGACCACGGTCCCGCCGCCAGGAGCAGCAGGTCGCCCGGGTGCGGCGCGAGCCGCGAGACGGACGCCAGCTCGGCCTCGCCGAGGAACTTGGCGATCGGCCCGCTGAAGCCCTCCTCGCCGCGCCGCAGCCAGGCGAGACCCGCCGCGCCGTGCGCCTTGGCGAGGTCCTCGAGCTCGGCGAGGACCTTGCGGGTGACGGGCTCGGCGTCGCCGGCCTCCACGGCCAGGGCCTTGACGACGCCGCCCCCCTCGACAGCGCCCGCGAAGGCGCGGAAGGACGAGCCCCGGAACGCCTCCGTGAGGTCCTCGAGCTCGAGGCCGAAGCGGACGTCGGGCTTGTCGGAGCCGAAGCGGTCCACGGCCTCGCGGTAGGGGAGGCGCTCGAACGGCGTGTCGACCGTGACGCCCAGCGTCTCCTCGACGACGTGGGCCATCAGGCCCTCGTTCAGCTCGATCACGTCGTCGACGGTCACGAACGACATCTCGATGTCGACCTGGGTGAAGTCGGGCTGCCTGTCGGCGCGCAGGTCCTCGTCGCGGAAGCAGCGGGCGACCTGGAAGTACCTGTCGACGCCGGCCATCATCAGCAGCTGCTTGAAGAGCTGCGGCGACTGGGGCAGCGCGTAGAAGGAGCCGGGCGCCTGGCGCGCCGGCACGACGAAGTCGCGGGCGCCCTCGGGGGTCGAGAGCGTGAGGAGCGGCGTCTCCACCTGCACGAACCCGCGCCGGTCCAGGTAGTCCCACACGGCCTTCGTGGCGCGGTGGCGCAGCAGCAGCGGGCGGAGCGCCTCGGGCCGGCGCAGGTCGAGGTAGCGGTACCTGAGCCTCAGCTCCTCGCTGACCTCTGAGGCGTCCACGCTGCCGTCGACGAGGAACGGCGGCGTCTTCGCGGTGGAGAGGACCTCGACGCGCTCGGCGACGACCTCCACGAGGCCGGTGGGCGCGTCGCTCTTCTGGCCAGGCGGACGCTCGCGCACCGTGCCCTCGACCGTGACCACGTACTCGCTGCGCAGCCCCGACGCCACGTCGAAGGCCTCGCCGGCGTCCGGCTCGGCGACGACCTGCACGACGCCGGCGCGGTCGCGCAGGTCGACGAACACCAGGCCGCCCAGGTCGCGCCGGCGGTTCACCCAGCCCTGCAGCACGACGCGCTGCCCGACGTGGGAAGCGCGCAGTTCGCCGCACATGAGGGTGCGGGTCATGCGGGAGACTCTAGCAGGGCCGACAGGTCCGCCTCCGACGCGGCCCGCTGCTCGCCGGAGGCCAGGTCCTTGAGCTGCCACACGCCCTGGGCGCGCTCGCTCTCGCCCCGCAGCGCGGCGTGCGTGGCGCCCCGCCTGTCGGCCTCGGAGAGGCCCTTGCCGGGCGCGCGGCGCTGGTAGGCGTACTCGACGCGACCGCGCCGGCGGAGCCGCACGGCGAGGGCGGCGGCCTCGCCCACGGCCTCGTCGTCGAGCGGGACGATGAACAGGTGCGGCGCGCGCTCACCCGGGCTCGTCGCGCCCTCCTCGCCCAGGGCGTCGAGCACGCGCTCGACGCCGAAAGCCCAGCCCGTCGCCGGCAGGTCGGGCCCGCCCAGCAGCTTCAGCAGCCCGTCGTAGCGACCGCCGCCCCCCAGGGCCGACTGCGCGCCGATGCCCTCGTGGTGCGCCTCCCACGCCGTGCGGCGGTAGTAGTCGAGCCCGCGCACGAGGCCCTTGTCCACCCGGTAGGGCACGCCCCAGTCGTCGAGGTAGCGCCGCACCTGCTCGAAGTGCGCCCGCGACGCCTCGCCCAGGCGGTCGAGGGGCCTCTCCAGCTCGGCGATCAGGCGCTGGTCGCCCTCGTCCTTGCTGTCCAGCACCCGCATCGGGTTCAGGCGCAGCCTCTCGCGGCTCACCGGCGACAGCTCGGCGCGGTGCGGCTCCAGCCGCTCCCGCAGGTAGGCGTTGTAGGCGGCGCGGTCCTCGGGGTCGCCCACCGAGCCGACCAGCATCACGTGACGCGTGAGCCCGCACGCCGAGAGGACCTCGTACATCAGGTGCACGGCCTCGGCGTCGGCGAGGGGCGAGTCGCTGCCCACGACCTCGTAGTCGACCTGGTGGAACTGCCGGTACCGCCCCCGCTGCACGTTCTCGGCGCGGAAGGCGGCGCCCGTGCCCCACAGCTTCACGGGCAGGGGCCTGGTGTGCATGCCGTGCTCGACGAACGCGCGCATGATCCCGGCCGTGAGCTCGGGCCGCAGCGCCAGCACGCGCCCGCCGCGGTCCTCGAAGACGTACATCTCCTTCTGCACGACGATGTCGGACGACTCGCCGACGCTCTTCTCGAACACCTCGGCGTACTCGAAGAGGGGCACGGTCACCCGCCCCGCGCCGGCGTTGCCCAGGACGCGCTCGGCGGCCGCCTCGACGCGGCGCCACGCCTCCTGCTGCTCCGGCAGGACGTCGCTCGTGCCCTTGACGGACCTAGCCTTCATGACGTGCGAGTGTACGCCGACGAGGGCAGGTGCGGCTGCCGTGCGGAGGTCAGGGGGAACGAGCGGCCGGGGTCGGCTGTGGAAGCGAACGGGGGGCCGAGGAAAGGTCTCGCATAGGGACTGGCGAGCGCTCGCGTCCCGCCGACGAGGGGCCGCCGCGCGGCCCACGAAGGGAGCGGGCGGCCGAGAGGCCGCCCGCTCGCGCTCGCTAAGGCTAGGAGATCAGGGGAGGCTGGCCGGCAGGCCGTTGCTCCTCACGCCGCCGACGACGACGAACACGAAGCCGGAGCCGGCGCGCTCGGGGGCCACGAACTCGATGCGCGTGGGCGACCACATGGTCACCTCGGCCTGCACGCCGCCCTCGCCGTTCATGTTCGCGCCCACCAGGACGTAGGAGTCGTCGGCCTCGCCGCCGAAGCCGTCGCCGAAGTAGCGGCCCTGCAGCACGACGGTCCCGCCCGGTTCGTTCGGCACCGTCACGGAGATGAGCGTGGGCATCACGTCGTTGCGGACGGTGGCTTGCGGTGCGCAGGCGCTCACGGCCAGGGCCACTAGGCCGATGGTCAACCAGGCGAGACGCTTCACTATGTCCTCCTAAGCGCAGAGGGTATGAACGCCCTCGCTGCGGGTCAATGCATTGTTTCATAGCCCCGTACGGGCGTGCCGCGCCCCGCGGGGCTCACGGCGAGGGCAGCGGCGCTGTCCTCGGGCGCCCGCGAGCGCCGACGCGGGCGAGGGCGGCCGGCGGGGGCGGCGGCGTTACCATACCCGTCGGCATGCCGGAGGACGTGACCGTCGACCCACGCGCGCTCGCCGACGAGGTGAGGGACGTCGTCGCCGCCAGGCGCCTGGCGGCGGTGCGCGGCCTCCTCGCCGACCTCACCGTGCACGACGTGGCGGAGGTGTTCCGCCACCTCGACCACGACGTCGAGGCCGTCGCGTTCCGCGTCCTGCCCCGCGAGCTGGCGCGCCAGGTGTTCGAGTACCTCGAGATCGACGACCAGGAGGCGCTCATGCGGAGCATGGCGGAGAGCGAGGTCGCCGAGGTGCTCAACGGCATGTCGCCCGACGACCGCACGGCCCTGCTCGAGGAGCTGCCCGGCGCGGTCACGAAGCGCCTGCTCAACCTCCTCGACGAGCGCGAGCGCCGCGTGGCCAAGCAGCTCCTCGGCTACCCGGAGGAGTCGATCGGCCGCCTGATGACCCCGGACTACGTGGCCGTGAAGCCGCACTGGACGGTCGCCCGCGCCCTCGAGCACGTGCGGGTCTACGGCAAGGACTCGGAGACGCTGAACGTCGTCTACGTCACCGGGCCAGGCGGCGTGCTCGTCGACGACCTGCGCATGCGCGAGCTGCTGCTGGTCGACCCGGAGACGCGGATCTCCGACCTGATGGACCAGCGCTTCGTCGCGCTGCGGGCCTCCGACGACCAGGAGGTCGCCGTCGCCGAGTTCCGCAAGCTCGACCGCTCGGCGCTGCCCGTCACCGACAGCCAGGGCGTCCTGGTGGGGATCGTCACCGTCGACGACGTGCTCGACGTGGCCGCCGAGGAGGCCACAGAGGACATCCAGATGCTCGGCGGCGTGTCCGCGCTCGACGAGCCCTACCTGAAGACGTCGCTGGGCGGGATCATCAGGAAGCGCGCCTTCTGGCTGGTGCTCTTGTTCCTCGGCCAGACGCTCACGGCCACGGCCATGGGGCTGTTCGAGTCGGAGATCGCCGACGCGGTCGTGCTGGCGCTGTTCCTGCCGCTGATCATCTCCTCGGGGGGCAACTCGGGCTCGCAGGCCGCGGCCCTGGTCACGCGCGCGATGGCCCTCGGCGAGGTGACGGTGCGCGACTGGTGGCGCATCGCTCGACGCGAGCTCGTCGCCGGCCTGACGCTCGGCGTGCTCCTCGGCGGGCTCGGCTTCCTGCGCGTGGCGATATGGGGCGCGCTCCTCGACGCCTACGGGCCGCTGTGGCCGCTGATCGGGCTCGTCGTCTTCCTGGCGCTGGTGGGCGTCGTGATGTGGGGCTCCCTCGTCGGGTCGCTGCTGCCCATCTTCCTCAAGCGTCTCGGCGCCGACCCGGCCGCGTCCTCGACGCCGTTCGTGGCCACGATCGTCGACGTCGTCGGCATCGTCGTCTTCTTCTTCATCGCCAAGGCCGTGCTCACCGGCACGCTGCTCTGAGCCGGGCTGGTCAGTACGGCCCCGGCGGGCGCCTGCGCCCCCCGCCGAACAGCCGCATCAGGAGCAGCACGACGACGGCGATCGCCAGCAGCCCGAGCAGCACGCGCAGGACGAAGCCGCCGACGATGAACGCCAGGTAGATGAGGGCGGCCGTGACGACGACGCCCAGCAGGGTCTGCAGGAAACGCATCCGCTCCTCCTCAGCCGACGATCTTCCAGAACGAGTCCTTGCGCACGACCTTGCCTCCCTCGAACTCGAGGAGGTCGACCCCGCGCACCTCGACCCTCCCCGACGCGGACGTGCCGGTGAGCGTCCACTCCGACACGCCGAGGCGCCCGCAGGCCCAGTGCGTGTCGTCGCCGTAGCGCACGTCGGGTATGCCCTCGAAGCGCTGGGCCAGCCCGGCCCTCACCGCCGCCTTGCCGCTGTACCTGTCTCCGCGCGGACCGGCGCCGCGCGGCATGTACAGGACGCAGTCGTCGGCGAAGTAGCCCATGATCGCGTCGAGGTCGTGGCGGTTGAACGCCTCGAGTAGCTCCTTGAGGACCCGCTCCGACACGTGCTCCGGCATGGCGCCACCTCCGCGGTCCCACGGGGCGCGGTACGCGCCCGTGCCCCCATCATGCGCGCCCTCCCGGCCCAGGTGCACGCGCGGCCAGCGCCCGCCCCGCCACGGCGTGGCCGCTGTCTCGCGGCGCGCCACCCCCTGCACAGGGTCGAGGGCGACGAGCCCGCGGTGCCAGGTGGCGCCGCCCGTGACCACGCCCTAGGACGCCTGGCCGGCGGTGAGCTCGGCGCCGATGCGCAGCACGTCCTCGACGAGCGAGTCGGCCTGCGCGGGGCCCGTGCGGGCGCCGATGAAGCAGGGCCTGATGGCCAGCTTGCCGTTCACCCGCGTGGTGGACGGGATGTTCACGTTCTCCCTCACGAGGCGCCTGTGCAGGCGCCTGTTCAGCGCGTCGAGGTCCGCGACGCCGGGCGCCACGTAGCGGAAGCAGCAGATCGACAGCGTGGGCTCGAGGAGGAGCTCGAGGTTCGGGTGCTCGCGGGCCGCCGCCGCGACGCGGGCGGCCATGTCGTTGTGGCGGCGCACCCGGTCGCGCAGGCCGCTCACCCCCACCTCCAGCAGCAGGGCCCACACCACCACGCCGCGCGGCGGGGCGCTCAGCTCGACGCCGTAGTCGTAGTAGGGGATGCCGAAGTCGTCCATCGAGTGGCCGAGGCCGGGCTCGGGGTCCTCGTCCGCGACGTTGCCCTCGAGGTAGTCGGCCGGCGTCTGCGTGAA
Source organism: Trueperaceae bacterium (assembly GCA_036381035.1). Lineage (NCBI taxonomy): Bacteria > Thermotogati > Deinococcota > Deinococci > Trueperales > Trueperaceae > Trueperaceae bacterium. Next base: position 41,766 of record DASVDQ010000104.1, read on the forward strand.
CCCGCGGGCCAGCAGCTCCCTGTCGCGCACGAACGTCGCGGCCACGCCCACCGAGGCGCCGAGCCACTTGTGCGGGTCGACGATCACGGAGTCGGCGCGCTCGACGCCGCGGAAGAGGTGCGCCTTCCTCTCGTCGAGGACGCCGGGCAGGCCGTAGGCGCCGTCCACGTGCAGCCACACGCCGTGCTCGGCGGCGACGTCGGCGATCTCTCCGAGCGGGTCCACGGCGCCCGTGTTCGTGGTGCCGGCCGTGGCCACCACGGCCACGGGCAGCACGCCCTCGTCGGCGGCCCGCGCCAGGGCGCGGCGCAGGTCGGCCACGTCCATGCGCCCGGACTCGTCGGTGGCCACCAGGCGCACGGCCCGCCGGCCCAGGCCCAGCACGCCCGCCGCGCGCTGGACCGTGTGGTGGGCCTCGGCGGTGGCGAAGACGGCCGTGGGCCCGTCGACGCCCTCCAGGCCCGGGTCCCGCCCGACGGACTCGAACGCGTGCTGCCGCGCCGCCCCCAGGGCGACGAGGTTCGCCGTGGAGCCGCCGCTGCTGTAGACCCCCTTCAGGTGGGCGATGCCGTGCATCTCGGCCAGCCACTCGAGGCTCAGCTCCTCGAGGAGGTTGAAGGCGTTCAGCCCGTAGCGCTGGGGCGCCGCCACGCTGGCGGCGGTGGAGGCCAGGGTGGACGCGGTCACGCCGCCGGTCGTGATGAACCCGGTGAAGCCGGGTCGCGGCACCGCGGACCCGTTGGGGATCACGGTCGCGGCGAGCTCCTCAGCCACCGCCGCGATGCCGACACCGCGCTCGGGCAGTGGCCTGCTCAGGCGCCGACGCCAGTCGTCGGCGGTGACGAGGGCGTCGGGGCGCTCGAACCTCAGGTAGTCGTCGAGGGCCTCGCCGATGCGACCGAGCAGCGGCGTCAGCGCCCCGGTCTCGGCGGCGTCGCGGACCTGGTGGTCTGTGGCAGCGGGTCTCAAGTTCCCTCCTAGGTGGTGTGGCGTCTCAGGCCCACTCGGGCCCCTCGACGGTGCGCTCGTCGCGCGCGTTCCCCCGTGTTCGGCGTCCCGACGGGCTCGAAGAGCGGGACGTGCCCCTCCTCGTCGCTGGCGGGCCGGTGCTCCGCGCCGCGCGGGACGACGACGCGCGGGCTCCGGTGCTCGGTGATGCCCGCGAGCTTCTCCCGCAGGTCGACCTCGATGGGCAGCGCGCCCATGGACGCATGAGACAGCCGGGGAGCGCGGTAGCGCAAGAGCCGAAGGTAGGAGCTCGGGCGAGTTATCAAATCGTGCGGTCGCCAGGTGGCCTCGGGGAGCTCGATCGAGTCGCTCATGCCCTCATGCGCCGCGCCTGTGGCAGAGGAGTCGCTCGCCGCCCGGCTCGGCCCCGGGCGCGGCTTGACCTTGCGCTGGTTGCCGGTCGCTCCCTGGTGGGGACTTCCGTCTCGGTCGCCTCGGACCGGGCCCGCGTGCGCCATGCTGTGCGGAGCGCATGGAGACGTCCGACGCCGTCGACCTCATCCGCGGTGCCGTCAGCGGCACGGGCGGCACGTGGGCCGACCTCGGCGCCGGCACGGGCACGTTCACGCGCGCTCTGGCCGAGCTCGTCGGCGCGGAGGGCACCGTCTACGCGGTCGACAGGGACCCCTACGCGCTGGCCTGGCTGACCGGCCCGGCGCGCCCCGGACCAGGCGGTGCCCGTCTCGTCCCGCTGGTCGCCGACATCAGGAGTCCGCTGCCCCTCGAGGGTCTCGACGGGGTGGTCGTGGCGAACGCCCTGCACTTCGTGCCGCGGGGTGACCAGGAGCGCGTCCTGGGGCTCGTGGCCTCCTACCTCCGACCCGGCGGGGCGCTCGTGCTCGTCGAGTACGACCAGCGTCTGGGGAGCCCGTGGGTGCCGCACCCCGTGCCGCCGCGACGCTTCGCCGACCTGGCGAGGGCGGCCGGGCTCGGAGCTCCTCGCGAGGTGGGCAGGCGGCGCTCCCGCTACGGACCCCGGGACATCTACGCCGCGGTCGCGCTCACCTGAGCCGGTCCGTGCGAAGACACCAGCCTCGTCAGTCGCCCGGCGAGCAGAGGTCGATGCCGAGCCGTCCGTCCGGGCCCGCGCTGACCACGTAGAACGCGTGCTCGCCGCCCAGGGAGCCGCCGTCCGGGGCGGGGTGGTCCCAGCGGACGTCGCCGCTCGACAGCGCCCGGGTGTAGCCCTCGAGGAAGCGGCGTACCTGACCCTCCTGGATGGCCATCAGAACGCCTCCTTGAAGGTGTCACCGCGGCCCGCCCGGCGCGGGACTGGAGTGGAACGCCACCCTGCGACGAGGGCCGCGTGGAACGCGTGTCTCGCGCCACATGGCCTCGAGCGACCGCCCAGCCGTACGGTGCGGCGCGCCGTGCCGGGAGGCGCAGTCCGCCCCCCTCGGGTGACGGGAAGGCGAGGGCACCCGGGCTATATTCCACCCCGTGAGGACCGGCCTCCCCGCCCTGCTGGCACTGCTCCTGCTCTCGGCGTGCGCTCCCGCCGTCACGGTGGAGGACACGGGCGTGCACCTCGTGGAGTTCACCATGGAACCGGTGCCGCGCGAGGAGCGCTGGATCATCGCCGTGCCGAGCTTCGAGGTCGGCGCGGGGAGCGTGAGGATCGGCTCCGTCGACCTCTCCCGCGAGGGCGAGGACTTCTACCGCGAGCTCGGCTCCGGCGTCGCCGACATCTTCATAGCCGAGGCCTACGAGAGCCAGCAGTTCCGCATCACCGAGCGCGCCCAGATCGACAAGATCCTCTACGAACAAGACCTGGCGCGGTCGGGGCGCATCAACCCGGACACCGCCGCCGCGGTCGGCCGCATCGAGGGCGCCGAGCTGATGGTCCTCGGCAGCGTCAGCGAGTTCGGCGTGCAGACCACCGGCGGCGGGGGCAGGGTGCTGGGAGTGTTCGGCGGACGGTCGGAGACGGTGACGGCGCGCGTGGCCGTGGAGATCCGCTTCGTCGACACGAACACCGCCGAGATCCTGGCGATCGGTCGGGGCGTGTCCCAGGTGTCTCAGCGCAACGTGTCGGTGGACATCGCGAACGTGATGACCGACCTGCGCGTGGGACGCACCGGCACGACGATCGTCGACTACGCCGTGCGCAACGCGATCCGCTCGGCCATCGAGAACGCCGCGCGGTCGCTGCCGCCGAAGCCGGCCGCCAAGGGCTGAGCCGCCGGCGCGACCGTCCTCTACAGGGGGCGGCGAGGAGCCTGCCCGCCAGCGAGGCGGGATCAGGTGGCGCATAGGGCCCGGCGGCGCCTACAGCGGAGAGGTGAGCAGCCGGCCGGCCAGCAGACCGGTGGCCGCCTCCAGGTCGAGGTCGGCCACGAGGAGCCCCTCCCGACCGTAGGGCTGGTAACAGAGGAGGCCGCCGTCGGGTGCCGCGATCGCCGACGTGGTCCCCGACCCCTCGCTGGCGTAGTTCACCGAGGCGAAGTAGCAGGTGTTCTCGGCCGCGCGGCACAGGATGGCCTTCTCGTGGAAGGTGTTGGCCGGGTCGCCGAACGTCGTGGGGCGGTAGCTGCCGGGCTCGGCGACGGCGGCGGTGGCGAGGCTCACCGCGTCGTCGACGGACGTCGGCTGGCGTAGGTTGGCGAGCGCGACCCTGACGGTGGTCATGGCGACGATCGTACTGAGCGGGGCGGCGCTAGCCCACCGTCACTTCCGCAGGTCCTCGGCCAGCGCGACGATGATGTCGGCCGGTCCCCGCAGGTAGCAGAGCCGGTAGGTGTCCTCGTACTGGGCCACCTCGCCCATAAGCACGCCGCCGTGCCTCCGGGCGATGTCGAGGGCGTCGTCGAGGCTGTCGACCTCGAACATGATGCTGCGCAGGCCGAGCGCGTTCGGGGGCTGGACCGCCGGCTGCACCGGGACGAGGTCGGGGCTGCGGAACCGCGTCAGCTCCAGGCGCCCGTGGCCGTCCGGCGTGCGCAGCAGCACGATGTTCACGCGCACGTCGTCCATGCCGTTGACGCGGTCGATCCAGTCGCCCTCGAGCTGCCCCTCGCCCTCGACCGTCATGCCCAGCGCCGAGAAGAACGCGACGGCCGACTCGAGGTCATCGACGACGACTACCGTGTGGTCCAGCCTCTTGATCGTCATGGGCCAGTATCCCGGTCCGGCGCGCGGTTCCTCGCGGCTCCCGCTACAGTGCGGTCATGGCCGACGCGCCGTTCGTACCTCCCGACTTCGACCCTCCCACCTCGCTGGTGACGGACCGCTTCCGGCTCGAACCGCTCGGGCCGCAGCACAACCAGTCCGACCACAGGGCCTGGACGAGCAGCATCGAGCACATCAGGTCGACGCCCGGCTACCCTGACGGCCGCTGGCCGCCGGAGGGCGGCATGTCGCTGGAGCGGAACCGCCAAGACCTCGAGCGCCACGCCGCCGACTTCGCCGCCCGGCGGGGGTTCACGTTCACCGTCCTCGACCCATCTGACGGCGACGTGATCGGCTGCGTCTACATCTACCCGAGCAGGTCGCCCGACCACGACGCCGACGTCCGCTCGTGGGTCCGCGCCGACCGCGCCCAGCTCGACCAGCCCCTCGCCGAGGCGGTCTCCGTCTGGCTGAGGGAGGCGTGGCCGTGGGAGAGGGTCGACTACAGAGGGCGGTGAGCGCGGGCGCCGGGCCTACGGCGTCCTGCCATCCGGGGCCCGCGGCGCGTCCTTCGACGTCCTCGCATCCGGGCCCGCGGCGCGTCGGTCGACGCCTAGCCGGCCTGCTCCTCGGCGCCGAGCTCGTAGGTGAAGATCACGACGCGCTCCTCCAGAGAGGGGCTCGTCGACCTGTAGAGCGCGAGGGCGGCCTCGTTCTCCGCCTCGGTGCCCACCCACGCCTCAGTGCAGCCGAGGCGTCGCCCGTGGTCGAGCACCGCCGCCATGAGTCGCTTACCGATGCCCCGGCGCCGGTGCGCGGCGGCCACGCCGACCTCGTTCACGAAGAGCTGGAGCGGCTTGTCGGGGTGCACGTAGCTGATCGCGGAGGCCATGCCGATCACGGTGCCTTCGTCCACCGCGACGACGAGGTGGTTCATCGGGTTGGCGAGGAACTCGCGCAGCAGCTCGGGCCGGACGTCGTGGTCGAAGACGTTCGGCGCCACCCTGTCAAGCAGGTGGGCGTTCACGGCCGTCACGAGGTGGAGGGTCACGGAGGGGTCGCTCATCGCGGCCACGATAGGGGCCGAGCGCGCCGGCCGTGTGACGTCGTGC
>DASVDQ010000105.1 GCA_036381035.1 Trueperaceae bacterium
CGACAACTACGACAGGCGGCGCTGGTGCGTCATGGAGCGAGACCCATACGAGGGCAACGCGGTCGTCGCCAGGGACGTGACTCCCTGCAAGGCAGCCAGCTCCGCCCTTGGTGTGCCTGTCGTGCCGCGTGACCCCGCCGCAGAACTGGTCGAGGCGCTGGAGGCGGTCCTGCACGGCGGCGTGATAGATGAAGCGGCTGGCCTCGTGTCCGTCGACCTGGCGGCGCTCACTGACGAGGTGCTCGCGCGGGTGAAGGGCGGCGAGTCGTGAACTGTCTCCGTTGCAAGAGGCCCCTGCCGACCGGCGCTAAGTGGGATGACCTGCTGTGCAAGCCCTGCCAGCGGGAGGAGCGCGAGAAGCTGCTCAAGAGCCTGCTGCCCTGGGAGCGGATGCGGAGGAAGAAGCGGTGAGCGGCCCCAAGCACACGCCCGGCCCGTGGAAGGTCCTGAGCCAGGACTTGCCGGACATGAGGGTGGTCGTCACGTGCGACATGCCGCCGCGCCTCGTCACGACCGCCGCGTTTGCCGGGGATGCGTGCCTCATCGCCGCAGCCCCGCGCCTCGCCGCGGAACTCGCGGCCTGGCGGGCCTGGGCCGAGCGGTGGGGACGCGACATCCAGACGTCCGTCTCCGTCTCGCCCACCACTCACAACGAGCTGGTCGAACGCCTGGCAGCCACGAACGCCGCGCTGCGAGAAGCGGGCGTGGAATGAGTCCCATCCGGCCTGAGAACCGCGACCGCTACCCACGCGACTGGAAGGCCCGGAGTCGCTTCGTGCGCTTCTACCGCGCTCGGAACCGCTGCGAGTGGTGCGGCGCTGAGAACGGCCAGCCGCACCCCGTCACAGGCTCTCGCGTGGTCCTGACGTGCGCGCATGTGCACGACCACCGCCCCGAGGCCGCCTCTCTCCTCAACCTCGCGGCGCTCTGCCAGCTGTGCCACAACCGGCACGACGCGAAGCGCCGCACGGCAGGCAAGCGGCGCAGGGCACGAGGCGGTCAACAGCCGCTGTTCGGAGGTGAGTGATGCGCGAGCTGCTCGAGAAGTGGGCCGCGCTAGAACCCGATTGGTGCCGTGTAGACGACGAACGCGCAAGCGTCATGGCCGACGTAGGCACCCCCCTAGAGCGCCCGCGATTCACCGCGCAGTACCACCGCCTCGGCCAGTACGAGCCGGACATCCTCGCCTCCGTCATCGAAGCTATCGAGGCACACGGGTGGGAGTGGTCGCTGTGGAGCGACGGAGCGCTCGCAGAGGCCACCGTGACCATCCCAGGTGAGGAACGCCGGAAGTTCGAGAAGAGCGGGGGCGGCGAGCCCGCGGTCGGTCTCCTCATGGCCCACCTCGACGCGCTCGAAGCGGAGGGCCAGCCGTGATCACCGCCCTCCTCGTCCTCATCGCCGCCGGCTTCCTCTTCACCCTCAGCCTGTGCAAGGCCGCCGGCAACGCCGACCGCCGCATCGAAGCCATGCACGCGCGGGCTGCCGAGAGGAGGTGACCTGCGTGAGCATGGAGGCGATCACCGCCGCCCGCAAACTGACGCTGCCTCCACGGGACAAGAACGAGGTGCTCGCGAGCCTCGAGGGCATCCCAGGCACGCATGCCGTGAGCGCGGTCCTCGCCGCGGCCCTGCCAGGAGACACACCGTGACCGCGCGTCCCGCGTTGAAACTCGACCCCGCCCTCCACCGGCGCCTCCAGGAACGCAGCGACCGCCTCGAACGGCAAGCGCGCATCCTCGGCGACGCCTTCCACCGGTTCGCCGAAGAACTCGCAAGCCTCGGCCGCGACCTCGCCCAGCTCGAAACCCCGAACGGGCAAGAGGCGTCCGACGCCACACCCCCATCGCCGCAGCCCCGCGCCCGCGCGGCGGTCGAGACCCGAACCTGCACCGTCTGCGGCGCGGAGTTCACCCGCAACGCCGGCGAGCGCCTCAACAACTTCCGCCGGCGCAGGACGTGCGGCCGCAGCGAGTGCATGCGCGAGTCGATCTCCCGCAACCGCGCGGGCAAGGCCGTCACGCGACGGCCGGTAGCGCCGGAGTCACCGGAGCAACCCGCCGAGCCCGCCGAGGCCTCGGTGGAGGCCGAAGCCCCGGCGGCTCAGCTCGAGGAACCCGAGACGACCGTGGAGCCCGACCCGACCCCGCCAGAACCGGAGCCCGAACCGGCGCCCCAGGCCGAGGCCGCCCCACACCGCTTCGCCTGGGAGCCACCAGCCAGGCACGAACCCATCCGCCTGCAACCACTCGGCGAACCCTGCCCCAACCACCCCGGCGAGACCATCGGCACCTTCGGCTGCCCAGCCTGCCGGGCGGGGGAGAACTGGCGTAAGCGCGGCCAGGTCGCCTATGTCGGTGTAGGGAGCCGCCCGTGAGCCTCACCCTCACCGACCTCTTCGCCGGCGCCGGCGGGTCCAGCACGGGCGCGACGCACGTGCCCGGCGTCGAGGTCTACGTTGCCGCGAACCACTGGCAGCGCGCCGTCGACGTGCACAACGCCAACCACCCCGACGCCCTGCACGTCTGCGCCGACGTCAGCCAGATCAACCCCCGCCGCTTCCCCAGGACCGACATCCTCTGGGCGAGCCCGGAGTGCACCAACCACAGCATCGCGAAGGGCCGCCGCCTCGACGGCGCGCAGCCGGACCTGTTCGGCGACACGCTGCCTGACGAGGCGGCCGAGCGGTCCCGCGCGACCATGTGGGACGTCGTGCGCTTCACCGAGGCGCACCGCTACCGCGCCGTCATCGTCGAGAACGTCATCGAGATCAGGCGCTGGCAGCCGTTCAAGGCATGGCTCCACGCCATGCACAGCCTGGGGTACCTCCACCAGGAGGTCTACCTGAACAGCATGCACGCGCAGGCAGCCGGCCTGCCCGCCCCACAGTCCAGGGACCGCATCTACGTCGTGTTCTGGAAGAAGGGCGAGCGCAAGCCCGACCTCGAGCGATGGATCAGCCCACCCGCCTACTGCCCCAGGTGCGAGAGGGTGGTGAGCGCGCGGCAGCACTGGAAGCGCCCCGAGCGCCCCTGGGGCCGGTACCGCAGCCAGTACGTCTACGCCTGCCCCACCTGCCGCCAGACGGTAGAGCCCGCGTGGCTGCCCGCCGCCGCCGCGATCGACTGGAGCATCCCCGGCACCCGCATCGGCGACCGCGACAAGCCCCTCGCCGAGAAGACCCGGAGGCGCATCGCCGCCGGCATCGCCCGCTACTGGCGGCCGCTGGGGACGGTCACGACCGAGCCGCGGCACGCCGTCTGCCAGCCGCCGTTCATCGCCGAGCTGCGCGGCGGAGGAAGCGACGCCCGCGGCGTCGACCAACCGCTCGCCACCGTCACCGCCGGCGGGCAGCACCACGCCCTCGTCGCCCCCTACCACGGCACCGCCGAGTCTGCCCGGCCAGCAGCCGACCCGCTCGGCGCACTCACAACCCGCGACCGATACGCGCTCATCACCCGGCACTACAGCAGCGCCGGCGACGGCGCCGAGATGACCACGCCAGCCACCGAAGCGCTCCGCACGCTCACGACCACCGCCCAACAGTCCATCGTCACGCCCGCCGACCTCGAAGCCGCCCAGGCGCACGTCGACGACTGCCTCTTCCGCATGCTCGAACCCCACGAAGTCGCAGCTGGCATGGCCTTCCCACACGACTACGTCTGGGAAGGAACGAGACGCGAGCGCATCCGCATGGCTGGGAACGCAGTGACCCCGCCAGCAGCTCGCGACCTGATCGCCGCCGTCGTCGAGGCGATCACGGGAGAGGCGGTGACCGCGTGACCGCCTCCGATCACCATCGGGAGCCGGCCGTGAGCCTCACCTGGACCCGCGCCGGCGACGCGCTACCCGAGCCAGGGCAGACCCTCCTCCTCTGGTTCCCCATGTTCATCCAACGCCCCTGGCTCGCCACCCTCGTCCCCGGCGACCCCGACCACCCCGGCGCCTTCTACTGGCAGGACACGTGGCGCGTCGCCAGCCTCTTCCACTGGGGCAACGCCACCGTCCCCGTCAAACCGCACCACATGTGGGCGCCCGTCGCCACGCCCCCAGGCCTCGACGCGTGGACGGACACGCGCCGCGAACACTGGCCAGTCGTCCCCGACACCGCCAGGACCGCACC